>CALGBY010000030.1 GCA_937886445.1 uncultured Clostridia bacterium
CTCATGTTTTGCCCTCCGGAAGAAATACCAATGGGTTGTTTGAAAATGGGCCGATACCATTTTCAAACTGACCACCATCTTCATCTTGCAGAAATCTTGATTCATGGCCTGCCCTCCGGATGAGGTACTATTGGTCAGTTTGAAGATCGGTTATACACGATCTTCAAACTGACCACCGGTAAACCTTCAATTTCTGCAAGCGAATTTGTTGAAAAATTCACTCGCCATCGCACTGACTCATTTGTGCGGTGTTTCCTTGATAGACAGAATGGCATGATTCAAGACAGAAATAACAATTTTTGTTGACATGCACAAAAAATACAGTTATAATACATTTATGATTTTCCGATAGGAAAAAAGGAGGAAATGACCAATGAAAAAGTTTCTGTCTCTGTTGATGGCGCTGTGCATGCTGCTTTCCTGCGCCGTGCTGGCCTCCGCTGAGGACGTCGTTCCCGGCAAGGGCATGGAAGAAGTTGACCCCGCTCTGCTGGCTGCCGCGAAGGAAGAGGGCGAGCTGATCGTATACGGCTCCTGCGAAGAAGAATATCTGGCTGCCGCCTGCAAGCATTTTGAAGAGCTGTACGGCATCGAAGTAAAGTATCAGCGTCTGTCCACCGGCGAAGTGCAGGCGAAGATCGCCGAAGAAAACGGCAATCCCTCCGGTGACGTCTGGTTCGGCGGCACCAACGATCCCTACAACGAGAGCGCCAAGGAAGGCTTCCTGATGGCTTACGAAGCCATCAACGCCAAGCACCTGACCGGTAAGCAGTACCGTGATCCCGACGGATTCTGGTACGGCATCTACAAGGGGATCCTGGGCTTCATGGTCAACACCGATGAGCTCACCCGTCTGGGCCTCGAGGCTCCCAAGGGCTGGGACGATCTGCTCAAGCCCGAATATCAGAACCTGATCTGGCTGTCCAACCCCTCCACCGCCGGCACCGCCAAGCTGGTCATCAACACCATGGTGCAGATGAAGGGCCACGATGAGGCCATGGCTTACTTTACCGAGCTTGATAAGAACATCCAGCAGTACACCAAGTCCGGCTCCGGCCCCAGCAAGAAGGTCGGCATCGGCGAGTGCGTGATCGGTATCGGCTTCCTGCATGACGGCATTTATCAGATCCTGCAGGGCTATGACAACATCGCTCTGGTGATCCCCGCCGAGGGCACCAGCTACGAGATCGGTTCCACCGCCATCTTCGAGGGCTGCGAGCATGAAGCCGCCGCCAAGCTGTGGATCGAATACGCTCTGTCTCCCGAGTGCGTTGAAGGCGCCGACGAAGCCGGCAGCTTCCAGTTCCTGGTACTTGACAATGCCGATCAGCCTGCCGCTGTGCAGCCCTTCGGTCTGGATCCCGAAAACGTGATCGATTATGACTTTGAGGATGCCAAGGAAAACACCAGCAAGTACGTTGCTGACTTCATCGAGACCCTGGGCAATTCTCACGACGACCGTTTCAAGACTGAATAATTCTGTATCCGTACGGCATCCGGGGCAGAGAGGCGTATGCTGATCCCCGCCCGGATCCGGTACTGAAACAGCAGGTACATCAGTCCTGTTTCGCGGGGATGGCGGCTCCGGCCCCATCCCCGTTTCTTATCACGATCAATGAGAGGTGAGCGCATGAGACAGAGCAAAAGTCTTGACAGAAAAAAATTCTGGAAAGACCCGGTAATGATCGTCACCATCGCCGTGCTCACGGTATTCCTGCTTTTGTTCATCCTGTATCCGCTGGCCATGCTGCTGCTGGACAGCGTTTATGTGAAGGATACCGCGTATTACGGCGTGGGAAAATATATGTCCGGCTATTCGCCCGAGTATTATCTGGAGGATGGTTCCCTCGCCCCCTCGGGCAGCAATGAATACGCCTTCGTTCTGCTGGGAAATGAGGAGGAGAGCCTGCTTGTGCCCGTCTATTATGAGCAAAGCTTTCTTTTCCCGAAGCATATGAAGGTGTGCGATGCCGAAAAGCTGAACAGGGACAGCAAGGATCAGCCCTGCGTCCGCGTGCTGAACCAGCAGTCCAAGCAGGTGATGGTGTCGCTGTACAGGATGGGTGATGAATACTTCACCGAGGGCAGTACCGCGGTCCCCTATCTGTACAACGAGAAAAACCGCGTGCTGAAGCTGAACAAGACACCGGATGTGAACAGCAAGGTGCAGGTCAGCCTGTATCATATCTCCTTTGACGCGTTTCCGCGCATTTTCAAGGATTATACCTTCAATACAGCCTTCTTCAACACACTGCTCATCGGCTTCTTCACCAGCCTTGTGTCTGTGGCGGTGGGCTTGCTGTTTGCCTATGTGGACTGCTATGTGAAGGTGCGCTTCCGCCCGTTGAAAAAGCTGTTTGATGTGGTGAGCATGCTGCCTGTCGTAAGCCCGCCCTTTGTGCTCTCGCTGTCCATGATCCTCTTGTTCGGCAAAACGGGCATCATCACGCGCGAGCTGCTCGGCATTTATGATTCCGACATCTACGGCTTCTCCGGCATCCTGATCGTGCAGAGCATGACCTTCTTCCCCGTATGCTACATGATGCTCAAGGGTCTGCTCAACAACATCGACTGCTCCGTGGAGGAGGCCGCCCGCGATATGGGCGCCAGCCGCTTCCGCGTGTTCATGAATGTCACCCTGCCGCTGATGCTGCCGGGCCTCGGCAACGCGTTCCTGGTCACCTTTATCGAATCCGTAGCCGATTTTGCAAACCCCATGCTTATCGGCGGCAACTATGATACGCTGGCCACCACTATTTACCTGCGTATCACCGGCGGTACCTATGATACCAACGGCGCCGCGGCCATGGCTGTGGTGCTGCTTTCCATCACGCTCATTCTGTTCATTGTGCAAAAGTACTGGCTGGAAAAGAAAACAGCCGCCACCCTTACCGGCAAGGCCAGCCGCGCGCGCATGCCCATCGAGGACAGGGGCGTGCGGATCCCGCTTTCCGTGTTCTGCACGGCGGTATCGCTGTTTGTGGTGCTTCTGTACATCGCCGTTCCCTTCGGCAGCCTCTTCAAGCTGTGGGGAAGGGATTACAGCCTCAGCTTCAAGTGGTATGAATACATGTTCCGTCAGGACGGTTTGAAGGCATTCAAGGACAGCTTCATCCTGTCCCTCATCGCCTCCCCCGTTACCGCTCTGCTCAGCATGATCATCAGCTATCTGGTGGTCAAGCGCAAGTTCAAGCTGAAGGGCTTCATTGAGGTGGTGTCCATGCTGGCCATGGCCGTGCCCGGCACCGTGCTGGGCGTGGGTTATATCCGCGCCTTCGCGAACGGCGTGCTCCGCACCGGCTTCATGCAGGGGCTGTACGGCACCGGCGCCATACTGGTGATCGTGTTTGTTGTGCGCTCGCTGCCTGTCGGCACCCGCAGCGGCATATCGGCCCTGCGCCAGATCGACAAGAGCATCGAGGAATCGGCCTACGATATGGGCGCCGGCAGCGGCAAGGTGTTTTCCACCGTTACCCTGCCCCTCATCAAGGAGAGCTTCTTCTCCGGCCTTGTTACCACCTTCGTGCGTTCCATCACCGCCATTTCGGCTATCATCCTGCTGGTAACGCCTGAATTCCTTTTGATCACCTGCCGCATCAACGAGTTTGCCGAAAAGGGATCCTACGGCGTTGCCTGCGCGTACGCCACCATCCTGATCGCGATCACCTACAGCGCCATCCTGCTGATGAACTGGCTGCTGAAGATCCTCGGTACCACCGCGGATCAGCGCAGATCCGTCCGGCAGAACAACTACTACCGCAAGCTGCGTGAAAAGGCGATCCGTGCCGGTTCTCCCGAAAAGAAGCAGAGGATCGCCATCCTTGAGGATAAGGTGATCGCGCTGAACACGCTGGATAACGACTGCAGGACCCGTCTTCAGGCCGCGAAGGAATATCGCGATCAAAGGACCGATCTTGCCGCCGGCGATGCCGGGTTGAAAAAGCAGATCGCGCTGGATTACAAAAACGAAAAGGCAAGAATCGCCTCCGAAAGGGCGAATGGCAGAAAGACGATCCTCGAAAACGCAAAAAGGGCAATGGACAACGTCCGCGCGCGCAGCGGCAAGGAGGTATAAACAATGGCAGATATGATAAAAGAGCCCAAAGGCGTACAGCTTGAGCATGTAAGCAAGATCTACCGCGACCCCAAGACCGGCAAGGATTTTTTCGCCGTGCATGATGTGTGTCTGGATATCGCTCCCGGCAGCTTTATCACACTGCTCGGCCCCTCCGGCTGCGGCAAGACCACCACGCTCCGTATGATCGCCGGCTTTGAAAGCCCCGATGAGGGCGAGATCTACCTGGGCAATGAGGCCATCAACGCGCTCACGCCCAACAAGCGTGATACGGCCATGGTGTTTCAGACCTATGCGCTTTTCCCGCACTACAATGTGTATGACAATGTGGCCTACGGCCTGCGCCTGCGCAAGGTGCCGGCGGCCGAGATCCGCCGCCGCGTGACCGATATCCTTGCCATGGTGGAGCTTTCCGGCATGGAGCAGCGCATGACCAACCAGCTTTCCGGCGGCCAGCAGCAGCGCGTGGCTCTGGCGAGAGCCCTTGTGGTGGAGCCCGGCGTGCTGCTCTTTGACGAGCCTCTTTCCAACCTGGATGCCAAGCTGCGCGTGCAGATGCGCACCGAGATCCGCCGCATCCAGCAAAAGCTGGGCATCACCGCGATCTATGTTACGCACGATCAGAGCGAGGCCATGGCCATTTCCGATATGATCGTGCTGATGAAGGGCGGCGTGATCGCTCAGGCGGGAAGCCCCCACGATATCTACTATCACCCCGTCAGCGAATTTGTGGCCGATTTCATCGGCGAGTGCAATTTCCTGACCGGTACCGTGACCGGCGTCAGCGGCAGCCGCGTGATGCTGGATGTGAACGGCAGCGCCGTGGAGGTGAATTCCGAGCTGGCGGACATCGCAAAGGGTGAGGAGCGCAAGATCGTGCTCCGTCCCGAAGCCATCCGGATCGGCGATGAGGGGATGCTGCCCTGCCTGGTGGAACTGAGCTGCTTCATGGGCTCCTATCAGAACTACCATGTGCGTGTGGGCGATACCCTTGTCAAGATCACCGACAACTGCCCCATCAACAAAAAGATCTTCAATGTGGGAGATCAGGCGTTCATTTCCTTCGACAGGGAGTGCGCGCATCTGCTGTAAAAAGACCCGTGTGAAAGCGGGGCATGACCCGCTTTCACCTGATTACCCGTTTTGCGCATAAAGGCGTTTCCGGTGAAGTATATACACCGGAAACGCCTTTTTCATGTCCGGAAACGCAGAACGGAAGCGGCTTCAGCCTTTTCCCGGCTGCGCGCGGAAACACGGTTTGAACGATTGTTTTCCGTGTCTTTCTGATCATGATTATAATAATCGTGTATTCTGATGATCAGATTGTCAGAAAGCCGCGCGGGGAAGACTTTGCCGGCTTATCATGATCGATATGATCATTCGATCCTGTCGATCAGATCGAAATATCAGTACAGATACGCCCGGCGCGATGGGCCCCGTTTCGGGATCCGCGTGCCGGGCGTACGGTTTATTCCTTTATCTCATCGATGTTTATCAGGATCGCCGGGCGTATGCCCAGTATGCCGTTTGCGGAATATACGGCGGTGTATCTGCCGCCGCCGATCGCTCCGTCCTTTCCGGCGTAGGCTGCGGTATCCTGCAAGGCGCCCGGGGAACGCAGCCACCACTGACAGGGAAGGTCAGCGGAGAGATCGCTGCTGCCGGTCTTTTTGACCGCCTGCCGCGTGGGATAGCATACGCGGGCTTCATCGGAGCAAAACAGCCTTTCCGCCTCGCCGTAGCTCAGCAGAAACACGGTGTCTTCGGTATCAGGGCCGCCGGAGGTACGCTGCCACTCAGCGCAGCACGCGTCACTGCCGTTGCTGACGAGCACCGGTATCAGCGCGCTCCTTTCCTCCGCGGTAAAGGCGCTGTCGAGGAAGCTGCCGTTCAGATAGACGCGCAGAGCGCTGTCCTGCCAGTACATTTTTTTCAGCGTCATGGAGTAACGGCGGAATTCCAGCACGCGGGTGCTTACCGCCAGCACGGCGCGGCTTTCGCTGTTGTAGGAAAGCACGGTCCATTCAATGGGCTCGCTGCCGTTTTCGGCATTGCCGTCCTGTTCCGTACGGCCGAAAAGGAATACCGCGCCCGGAAGGGTGTATTTTTCCAAGGCCCGCGCCTGCTCATCCAGCGCCGCCAGGCATTCCGCGTACTTAAGATCGCTGTCCATGTACCCTGATGTCATGGCAAAAAGATCCGCCGCCTGCTGCCAGAGGCCGTCCTCCATAAAGGAGAGGGCCGCTGCATAGCCGGAAGCGCTGCGCTGCTCCTGCTCCTTCTTTTGCTTCCCGGCCTTTTTCTGCTCCTGCAGGCGGGTGCATTCCGCCTTCTTTTCCCGGCTGTCCCTGTAGCTTCCCAGAGAGGAGAACTGCAGCGCCGCGGCGGTGTAATTGCCCTGTTCCATCAGAGAACAGGCGGTTTGATACACACCGTTTTTGCGTTCTTCCTCCCGGCGCGCCCGTTCCTCCGCGGGATCGGGCGTTGGGACGGGGGTAGGGGTGGGTGTCGCGGTAGGCCTCGGAGTGGGTGTTGCTGTGGGTTTGGGTGTCGGCGTATCCGTAGGCTTAGGCGTAGGTGTAGCCGTGGGCTTCGGAGTTGGTGTAGCCGTAGGTTTGGGTGTTGGTGTGGCCGTGGGCTTCGGAGTCGGCGTAGCCGTGGGCTTGGGTGTCGGCGTAGCTGTAGGCTTCGGAGTCGGTGTAGCCGTGGGCTTGGGTGTCGGCGTAGCCGTAGGCTTCGGAGTCGGCGTAGTTGTGGGCTTAGGTATGGGTGTAGCTGTGGGCCTGGGTGTCGGTGTAGCTGTAGGCTTCAGATTCGGTGTCGCCGTAGGCTTAGGTGTTGGTGTAGCCGTGGGCTTGGGAGTCGGCGTAACCGTGGGCTTAGGTTTGGGCGTAGCCGTTGGCTTGGGTGTAGGTGTCGCCGTAGGCTTGGGTGTCGGTGTCGCCGTAGGCTTAGGTGTTGGTGTCGCCGTAGGTTTGGGTGTTGGTGTGGCCGTTGGCTTGGGAGTCGGCGTTGCTGTTGGCTTGGGTGTGGGCGTGGCCGTAGGCTTGGGAGTCGGTGTAGCTGTAGGCTTAGGCGTAGGTGTAGCCGTAGGTTTCGGAGTTGGCGTAGCCGTGGGCTTCGGAGTCGGTGTCGCTGTAGGCTTTGGAGTCGGTGTAGCCGTAGGCTTAGGTGTCGGTGTAGCCGTAGGCTTGGGAGTCGGTGTAGCCGTAGGCTTGGGAGTCGGTGTAGCCGTAGGCTTCGGAGTTGGCGTAGCCGTTGGCTTCGGAGTGGGCATCACCGTTGGCTTCGGAGTGGGCGTAGCCGTAGACTTCGGAGTCGGCGCAGCCATGGGCTCCGGCGTCAGCGTGTATACCGGTTCTGTTTTGTCAAAGCCCGGCGTCGGAGCGGCTTCACCGTCAAAGGAAGCCGCGGGGAGGGCAGTCTGTACGGTTTGAGGCGGTTCTTCCGTTTCCTTTTTCGTGTTTCCCCCTAGCAGGATGATAAGCACCGCCGCGAGGATCAGTATACCCGCGGCAACAGGCAGCCAGAACCGCAGGCGGCGCTTGCGGGCGTTTTCTTTTGAAAGGAAGAAATAACGGTCATTCATACAGGCAACCTCAAAAACGGATTTTTATACGGGCTTCAACGGGCCTTTACAGCTCGGCATCGGCGATGGTCTTCAATATCTCCAGCGCGGCGTCCATATCGCGCATATCGATGGTCTCACAGGCGGAATGCACATAGCGGCAGGGAATGGACAGCGTGCCGGCGGGGATGCCCGCGCGGGCGTGCTGGATGGCGCCGGCGTCATTGCCGCCAAAGGGCAGGATCTCGGGCTGCCAGGCCGCTCCGCACTCGTTCGCGGCGGCGATCAGCGCGTCTCTCACGAAGGGGGAGCATACCAGGCTGCGGTCCATATACTTGACGGCCGCGCCGTTTCCCAGCCGTACCGCGGGCAGCTTTGTCTCGGGCGTGTCGCCCCAGGCGGTCACATCCAGGCCGATGCCCAGGTCCGGATCCTTACCGTAGGCGGCTACGGCCGCGCCGCGCAGGCCCACCTCCTCCTGTACGGAGAAGCAGGCGATCAGCGTATTGCGCGGGTACTGCACAGAGAGCATCAGCTCCGCGAGCAGGGCGCAGGCGCAGCGGTCATCCATCGCGGGAGCGGATACGCGGTATTCGCCAAGCCTGCTGAAGGCGGGCGCGAACACGCAGATATCGCCCGGCATCACCTTTTCCTCCGCTTCCCCGCGGCTTTCGGCGCCGATATCCACAAACAGATCGGACAGCGCGGGCTCCGCCCCCTTTACGGGCTGGCAGGTCACCACGCCGCGTACACCGTTTTCAAACACGACGGCGCGGGGGGTGTATACATCCCTACCGATGCCGCCCACATTGGTCACGCGCAGAAAGCCGTCCTTTTCGATGTCGGTCACGATCAGGCCGATCTGATCCATATGCGCGGAGAGCATGATCACCTTTCCGTCCCCGCTGCCCTTCTTTTCAACAAAAAGATTGCCCATCGTGTCCTTTTCAAAGGTCACATCCGCGTTTGAAAGGAGCTTTTTTACGGTTTCCGCCACTTTTTCTTCTCTTCCGCTGGGGCCGTATACCGCGAGCAGTGTTTTCAGCGTATCTGTCAGCATGGATCGTTCCTCCTCAGACATTTTCAAGATAGGTCTTCACAAGCAGCATCTGCGCGTCTATATCGGAAAGCTTTGCCACGCCGGAGGGGCCGTGGATATAGCGGCAGGGCACGGAGAGCACGCAGGTCTTCATGCCGTAGGCCTGCCTCTGGAAGGCGGCGGCGTCATTGCCGCCGGTCACGCCCCGCTTGATCTGGCAGGGCACATCGAAGGCGTGTCCCAGGTCCAGCAGGCGCAGGAAGGTTTCCCGGTCGCCGATGCTGGTCTTATCCATAAAGCTCACGCCCACGCCCCCGCCCAGGCGGATCACCTGCTTTGCCTCGGGCACATCGCCCAGGTCTCCGGCCGCGGTGCCCTCCAGCACCAGCGCCACATCGCCCGATACCGAGAAGGCCGCGCAGGCCGCGCCGCGGCTGCCCACCTCCTCCTGACACACGAAGGCGTAGGTCACATCGCAGGGGTAGCGATCCTCCATCAGGCGCAGCATGTTGTAGCAGCCCACCCGGTCATCCAGCGCCTTCGCGGTCACACAGCCGTCGCCGAATTCCTCATAGCGGGTGTCAAAATAAACGTAGGAGCCTCTGGGGCAGGCCGCCAGCGCCTCATCTTTGCTTTTCGCGCCGATGTCGATGTACAACTGGTCTGTCTTCAGCACACGCTTTCTGTCCTCCGGCGACTGCAGATGGATGGCCAGCGCGCCGATGATGCCCTTCACCCGGTCCCTGCCGATCACCACCTGCTTGCTCACGCACACACGGCTGTCGATGCCGCCGATATTGGCAAACTGCAGCAGCCCTTCCTCGGTGGCGTCCATGATGATGAAGCCCACCTCGTCCATATGCGCGGAGATCACCACACGGGGCAGGCCTTTGCCGGTGCCGCGTTTTTCGCAGATCACATTTCCCGCGCGGTCCACCGTAACGATATCGCATTTCTCACGGGCCTCGGCAAGCACGGCGTTTCTTACATCCCTTTCGTCCCCGCTCGCGCCCATCAGCTCACACAGCGTTTTCAGTTCCATAATTCATCCTCCCAGCCGGCGTTGACGCGCCTGAGGAAGGCGGCCAGCAGGCGCGCCCCGTCCTTCAGCACGCGGGTGTCGCAGGTTTCCACATTGGTATGCATATAGCGCAGGGGCAGAGAGATCAGCACCGCGGGGATACCGCCGCGCGTGACCGCCAGCTCATCGGCGTCCGTCGCGGTGGAGCGGGGGCATATCGCGGTCTGCAGGCGGATGTTCTCATCCTCCGCCGTTTCCTCCAGCCTGCTTACCATGAGCGGATTCAGGTACGGGCCCTTGCTCACCACCAGCGAATCGCTCTCCCGGGCGCGGAATTTCGGGCTGCCGGGCATCAGGGCATGGCATACATCAAACGCCACGGCCCATTCGGGCTCGATGCCGAAGGCGGAGGTCATGGCGCCCCAGCTGCCGATTTCCTCCTGGCAGGTGGCCACAAACCACAGATCCGCCTCGTGCTTTGTATCCTGAAGCAGCTGCAGCGCGCCCAACATCATGGCCACGCAGGCGCGGTCATCGCAGGTCTTCACCGATACAAAGCCGTTTTTCAGTTCGGTATACCGGTGCTCGAAGCACACGGTATCGCCCGGGCGCACGAGCTGCTTCACCTTTTCGGCGCTCATGCCCATATCCACAAACAGGGTGTCAAAGGTGTAGTTTTCTTCTTTCTCCCGGTCGGAAAGCAGGTGCGGGGCCTTTGCGCCCACCACGCCCGTGAGCGGCTGCGTTCCGTACACGCGTACGCGCATGCCGGGCAGCACGCGGGGGTCCACCCCGCCCACATTTTTCAGGCGAAGACAGCCGTCCTCCTCGATCTTGCTTACCATCATGCCGATCTCATCCAGATGCGCGCAGATGATCACTCTCGGACCGCTGCCCTTTTTATGGCAGATCACGCTGTTCATTCTGTCTATGGTCACTTCGTCGCACAGCGGGCGGAAGGCCTCGGCAATGAACCGCGCCGCCTCGCCTTCATTACCCGTCACACCGGGCACGGCGGTCACTTTTTTCAAAAATTCAAGCATGTCCATATCCGGTTTCTCCTTTTCCCTTTCCCGGAGGGGGGTGATGTACCTATTATAAACGAACATGACCAAAAGAACAAGAAACACGATAAAAAAGGGGGATGCCGCGGCGTTTTCGCGGCATCCCCCGATGATCATTCCTTATCTGTTCTCAGCATGACCTCGTATTCGCGCATTCCCTCTCTCGAGATCACAAGCTCCGCGCCGTCCGCGTTTTTCGCGCTGTACCGGTCCTCTGTTTTCTCATAATCCACGGTAAAGCCTTTTTCACGGCAGGCGTCCACATAGCGTTCAAAGCCCGCGCTGTCCATATCGCCGATGTACGCGGAAAAATAGGTTTCCGTGTTCCGGATCAGCCTGCCCGTGTCGTTTTCCGGAACGGGCAGCAGGGCAGCCGGCCCGATCTGCGGCCAGGCAAAGCTGCCCAGCTCCATCGGCGCGTACAGCATGATCTCCATCTGCTTCAGCGAGGAATAGAGGTAGATCGTAAGCTGGTAGCCTTCTTTGTTATAGGCGGTGTAGGAGGATCCGCTGAGCTTTGTCTCCTGATCGAAGCCCGCCCTGACTGTCGCGTCGATATAGGCATCACAGTCCTCCGCGCTCACCTGGCGAAGCTTCACCCGCAGGCGGTTCTGTATGTTCGTATCCACGCTGCCGTAGGGAACGGGCGGCTCCGGCAGAAGCCGCGCCATGCCGGTCTTCGGCCAGGTGTATTTTTCATGATCCGTTTTGTATTTATCCGCGTCGTTTACCGATATCAGAAACGGGATAATCAGCAGCAGGCCGATCAGTCTGGGGATGCGGCTTCGCGCCGGATGGCTGCCAGCGGATCCCTTCGCGATCAGGATCGCGAAGATGAACAGCACCGTCTGCGCGACGGAAATAACGGCCGGCCACAGAAAGGCCTTTGAAAAGCTGTAAATGCCCATCATCACGCAAAGGATGAGCATCGCGGTGGAAAGCTTTGTGCCCACGGGCTTTGCCGCCGCGTTTTTCATCTGCTTTTCCTTAAGCAGCCGCTCGTTTTTCAGCCGTTCCGCTTCTATGCGTTCTTCCGTTTCCAGTCTCGTTTTTTCCAGTTCCGCGTTGATCCTTGCTTTTTTGATGGCATCGCTGTCCTCGATCAGCTCCCTTGCGCCGCAATAGGGGCACACCATCTCTCTGGTGCCGGGCACGATCTCCATCGATGCCCTGCAGGATCTGCAGGTCATGCGCACGGTGACGGCGCTTTCCGCGCCCGCCTTTTCACTGCCCGCAGGCGCCCCGCAGAACTGGCAGAACTTCACTCCGCTGCCGATCTTTTTTCCGCACTCTTTACAATACATTCATTTTGCTCCGTTTCATTTATCAGCCGGGCAGGTTTTTCCGGCGTTTTCGTGCCCGTCCCCACCCGCCGCCCTTTATACTACCATAAAAGTGCCCGCGGTGCCGTAAAAAACCGATTTTGTACAGTGAAACGGCATAAACAGCGATAGTCGCGGCTGTGTGAGGCGGGCTTACCGGAGCTTTTGGCCGCGGCAGCAGTCCATACAGCGATCCTTTTTCCCTCTGAATGCCGTATATCACCGGTATATTATATGAAGTATTTACATTTTCCTATACGCGGGTTATAATGCGAACGAATCCATTATGAGGAGGATTAGATATGAGAACCAGTAAAGAATACCGCGATCTGGCGGCTTCCGCCCTGAAGGGCAACTACGGCACAGCGATCGGCATCATGCTGGTGTACGCGCTGATCTCCAGCGCGCTTACCACCGTGGGCCTGGGCATCGGGCTCCTGATCCTGGGCGGCGCGTTCACTATCGGTCTCACTGCGGCCTATATGGGGCTTTTCCGTTCCGGCGGGATGAACTTTGGCGATCTTTTCTACGGCTTTACCGGAAAGATCAATTTCGGTTCCACCATCGGCCTTGGCTTCTTTACCGCGCTGTTCACCATGCTGTGGAGCTTTCTGTTTATTATTCCCGGCATCATCGCCACCTATTCCTATTCCATGGCGCCCTATATCATGATCGATCACCCGGAAATGACCGGCCTTGAGGCGATCACCGCCAGCAAGAACCTGATGAAGGGCAAAAAGGGCAAGCTGTTCTGCCTGGAGCTGAGCTATATCGGATGGATCCTGCTAGGCATCCTGACCTGCGGCATCCTGCTCATCTGGGTGGAGCCGAAGATGCTGGCTGCCAGGGCTGCCTTCTATGAGGACATCAAGCAGGAAGTGCCCGGCACCGCGAGCACCTATACCGATAAGTCTTATTCTAATGATGAGACCTTCTGATCATCAGAAGTGTCAGGGGAAGCGCCGCGCTGAGTGAGAGCGGCCGGTATGAAAAAGGAGCGTTTTGACGGCGCTCCTTTTTTCGTGCGCGCATCTCCGGGGCGGTGCGGAAGGTCAGGCCTGCTGTTCCGGTTTTTCACCGGCCGTGTCTTCGGGCGCGGCGCTGCTGACCGGCTTTTCCGCAACAGCGTTTTCAAGCTTGTCACTGCCCGAAGCGGTGAGGCCGTTGACCGCGACTGCTGCCGTGATCAGGCCGGCGATGAGCAGCACGGAGCCGAAGCCGAAGCACAGGATCTTGTTGCCGTACCAGCCGTTTCTCGCTCCCTGCGCGGCGGCCTGCTGGATGCCGGTGTAGGCGTCTCCGCCGTAGTAGGAATTGTATTCCGTCGCACCGTCGTCCATGCTGTAGCACACGATAGCAAGCACGACAGATACGATGGCGATGATCAGCAACAGAACAGATGATCCTTTTTTCATATGGATGTTCCCCCACTCTTCAGCGTTTTGTGTCCTGATTATATCATACTGACGTCAATGCTGTCAATATTTTATTGCTGATAAATGCGGCAGTCATAGCTTGACCGGAGAATTCATAATTTTAGTCCCTATGCTTGTTTCCGCTGCGGGGTTTGCTTCGGAAATTTACCGAGGCTGAAAATTTTGCTTACGATGTGTATTTCGGTTGACAAAAATGCCGTTTTTTTGTAAAATAACTGTTTGGAATGCCCTCTTTTAGCGGGTGTTTCCGAAAAACTCCGGGAAGGGCCGCGTAAGCCCGAAAATCGCGCGGGACCTGTTTTCAAACAGCCGTTGACGCGTTGTCCGGAGCAAGCCTATCCGTTTGAAAACCGCGTACGATCCGTTTTCAAACAGCCATCAACTCTTCGTCCGAAGGAGGACATAAAAATGATCCGCAACGATATCCGCAACATCGCTATTATTGCCCATGTAGACCACGGCAAGACCACGCTGGTAGACCAGATGCTTCGCCAGGGCGGCGTATTCAGGGATAACCAGCAGGTGTCGGACCGCGTGATGGACTCCGGCGATCTGGAGCGTGAGCGCGGTATCACCATCCTTGCTAAAAACACCGCCGTACATTACGGCGACATCAAGATCAACATCGTGGATACCCCGGGCCATGCCGATTTCGGCGGCGAGGTGGAACGCGTGCTGAAAATGGTGGATGGCGTGCTGCTGCTGGTGGACAGCTTTGAAGGCCCCATGCCGCAGACGCGTTTTGTGCTGCAGAAGGCGCTGGACCTGAAGCTGCCGGTCATTCCCGTCATCAATAAGGTGGACCGTCCCGATGCCCGCTGCGATGAGGTGCTGAACGAGCTGATGGATCTTCTGATCGATCTGGACGCCGATCCCGATACGCTGGATCACCCCGTGGTGTACGCCTCCGCCAGAAAGGGCACCGCCACGCTGGATCTGGCCGAGCCCGGTACCGACCTGCGCCCGCTGTTTGACACCATCATCAAATATATCCCCGCGCCCGAGGGCGATGCCGAGGGCCCCGCGCAGGTGCTGATCTCCACCATCGACTATAATGATTATGTAGGCCGCATCGGCGTGGGCCGCATCACGAGAGGCTCCCTTTGCGAGGGCATGATGGTGGTGCGCTGCAACAAGCTGGATGACAAGGTGACGCCCCCCTGGCGTCTCACCGGCCTTTCCATGTACAGCGGATTGAAGCGTGTGCCGACCGAGAGCGTTACCATGGGCGATATCGTGGCGCTGACCGGCCTTGCCGATATCTCCATCGGCGATACCGTATGCGATCCTGCTCAGGTGGAGCCCCTGCCCTTTGTAGCCATCACCGAGCCCACCGTGACCATGACCTTCTCCGTCAACGACAGCCCCTTCGCCGGCCGCGAGGGCGAATTCGTTACCAGCCGCCATCTGCGCTCCCGCCTGTACAGGGAACTGGAGACCGATGTTTCCCTGCGCGTGAAGGACGGCGAGACCCCCGATATCTTTGAAGTGTGCGGCAGAGGCGAGCTGCACCTCTCCATCCTGATCGAGACCATGCGCCGCGAAGGCTACGAGTTCCAGGTGAGCAAGCCCGAGGTCATCTATCAGGTGAGCAACGGCCATAAGCAGGAGCCCATCGAGCGTATGGTGGCCGATGTGCCCCAGGCCTATGCCGGCGCCGTGATCGAAAAGATCGGCCGCCGCCGCGGTATGCTGGAGAGCATGGACGGCGGAGACCGGGTGCGTCTGGTGTTCAGCGTGCCCAGCCGCGGCCTGTTCGGCTACCGCAGCGAGTTTATGACCGATACCCGCGGCGAGGGCGTGATGAGCGCCGTGTTTGACCACTATGAGGACTACAAGGGCGATATCCCCCACCGCAATGTGGGCGCTCTGGTGGCCAGCGAAACGGGTGAAGCCACGCAGTACGCTCTGTACTATGTGCAGGAGCGCGGCAGCCTGTTCATTTCCAGCCAGACCGAGGTATACGAAGGCATGATCGTGGGCCAGAACGCCCGTCCCGGCGATATCCCCGTGAATGTGTGCCGTGCCAAGCATGTCACCAACATCCGCAATGCCTCTGCTTCCGAAGACAGCCTGCGTCTGGTATCCGTGCATCCGCTCACGCTGGAGGAATGCCTGGAGTTCATCGATGACGATGAGCTGCTGGAGATCACCCCCAAGAACCTGCGCATGCGCAAGCGCGTGCTTTCCCATGAGCAGCGCATGAAGAACTGGGCAAGGACGGGAAAGACCACCAACCCGTGATCCTGAGGCAAAGGCCAACCGGTATATTTGTATAAACAGAGGAGCAGCTGCAGAACGCGTGATCTGCAGCTGCTCCTTTTTGACTGATATTTTGTGAAACAGTTGGTTTTCTTCCCGGGGAATGCCGATCTTTGATCTGCATACCGGCGGCATGCGTGCTATCCGGGAGCAGCCGGAAGCCGTTTCCGGCCGTAAAAAGAGCGTTCCCGCATTTACGGAAACGCCTTTTTACAGGAAACGGATGGATCGCATGAAAGCGGACCGTGTTCCGCTTTCATGCGAAATTTCTGTCAGTCCTTGGCTTCCGCCAGGAACTCGTTCAGCTGGGCTACCAGCTCGTCCGCGTTGGTGCCGTGGGCGGCGCAGGCATCCTGAAGGCTTTCGCCGATGGAATGGGGGCAGCCCAGGCAGTGCATGCCGAACTCCATCAGGATCCTCGCGGTGCCGCGGTGAATATTCAGAACCTCGCCGATGGTCATTTCTTTGTTTACTTCATTGATCATGTTATTCTGTCCTCCAAGTAAGATTTCCGTTCCATAGTGTAAGGCGCGCGGGGCGCTTTGTCAACTGTCTTTTCCGTTTTTATCAAAGCCGAACTCGTTCGCGATGATGTAGTGCGGGCGGCCGCGTACCTCATCATATACGCGGGAAAGATATTCGCCCGATATGCCCAGGCACAGGTGCAGCGTGGCGGCGATGAGCAGCAGCAGGCTGTACAGGCGCAGCGAGGGGGCTTCGACAGCAGCAAAATCAAAAATGACACGCAGCAGCACGAGCACGGCACAGGCCAGCGCGTATATTACGCCCAGCCAGGTGCTC
This sequence comes from uncultured Clostridia bacterium, assembly GCA_937886445.1. Lineage (GTDB taxonomy): Bacteria > Bacillota > Clostridia > Christensenellales > Aristaeellaceae > ZC3RG03. Next base: position 16,589 of record CALGBY010000030.1, read on the forward strand.
AGCCGCAGGGGCTTTTCGGAAAAGCTGAAGATACCGTCCTTGGCCAGGCGCAGCATCTTTTTGAGCGGGTAGTGGGATTCTCCCGCGAAGCGCTTATCGCGGTCATATTCCACCTGCTCCTGTTTGAAGCCCACCCAGGCAAACATGCCGCGCAGAAAACGGTCATGCTCGCGCATGCCGCGTACGGCGTCTGCCGCCTTGCGGTCCACCAGACGAAAATCGCCCGTATCGCGCGGGATCATGCCGCCGGTGAGAAAATCCAGCACCCGGTAGTATACGCTGGCGGTCACCTTTTTGAAGGCGGTCTCTCCGGCGCGCGCTTTGCGCTTCGCGCTGACCACCTCCGCGCCCTGCTTCCATTTTTCGGCCAGCAGGGGGATCACCTCGGGCGGATCCTGCAGATCGGCGTCGATGATCACCACCGCGTCGCCCTCCGCTCTGTCAAGACCGGCGGTCACGGCGTTCTGGTGGCCGGCGTTTCTGGCGAACATGAGCGCTTTCACATGGCTGTCCTTTTCGGAAAGAGAGCGCAGGATCTCCGCCGTTTTATCTCTTGAACCGTCATTCACATAGATGATCTCGTAGCTTTCTCCCATGGAGGAAAGCACCGCCGTGAGGCGCTTATGCGTTTCGGCAAGCACCGCTTCCTCGTTGTAGCAGGGTACGATCACCGAATATACTGCCATTCCTGTCTGTCCCTCCTTCGGATGAAGCACAGGTATCTGTCTGATAACAGGCTGCGCACTGTTTTACAGCACGCGCACGAGCAGGTTGTTCTGCTCATCCTTTTCAAGCTTCAGGATATTTGCCTTTTCAAGCTCCTTCAGCACATCGCTGAAGCGCTTGAAGCCGATGTTCTTTTCGCTGTAGGCGGGGTATTCCGTCTGGATATCCGCCTTGAGGATGGAGGGGTTGATCCTTTCAAACCCGTCCTCCCGGTAGCGCCTCAGCAGCGTGCGGAACGCCTCCTGCCAGTTTTCACCGGAGATCGCCGCTCCGGCGGGCTCGGCGTTGTCCGCCGCCTCCTGATTGAGCGATACGAACACATTGAAGTTGTCATTCTTGATGCGGAAAGCGGAATACTGCTTCGCGAGCTTGCTGAGCAGCTTTCCGAAGGTGGAGCAGCCGAAGGCTTTCTCGTTGAAATCAGGCCGCAGACGCAGCAGCGTGCCCTTCACCTCGCTCGCGTACATCTCTCCCTCATCGCTCTGCTCCGTCAGGATCTTTTCGATCAGTCGGTTCAGCCCGGAAAGATCCAGCGGCTCGTTTTTGCTCTGCTTTTTATTTCCGCCCGTACGGGACGCGGCGGAGCTTACGCTTTCCAGAAACTGAAACTCGTTGCACGCGTTGATGAAGATGTTGCTGGCCACCTCGCTGCGGCTGATGCCCAGCACAAACTTGCCCATGCTCTTCAGCTTGCCCACCAGCGGCGTATAATCGCTGTCGCCGGATACGATGCAGAAGGAATCGATGAGGGGGTTGGTGTAGGCCACCTCCAGCGCGTCGATCACCAGCAGGATATCCGCGTTGTTCTTTTGCGATATGCCGTGGCGTATGGAGGGCACAACGGTAAATGTGTTGGAGAGCAGTACCTCCTTCAGGTCCGAAAAACGGTCGGTATAGCCGTATACCTTGCCCAGAAGGATGTCTCCCCTGATCTTGACCTTGTCCAGGATATTATTGAGCGTTGAAACCTTGGCGCCGCAGTTTTCCAGATCCACAAACAGCGCAAATCGAGCGGTACTCACAGTATTGATCCCTTTCCGAAGACGAACGGGTTTTTCCGTCCGCCGTTTTCATTATAAAGAAAACGCCGTGTGTGTTCAATACGCGGCGGGTGATTTTACACCTGTAAACAGGGGCGGCCCTGCCGTGGGCGGGCCTGCCTTCCGCGCGGAAAACGGCTGTTTTCCATGCCCATCATACGCTTTTTCGCCCCTGTTTGTCAAGAATGGCCGGTTTTCTCAGCGCGTGATGCTCCGGTCCACATGCCAGGTGCCCGGCTGTCCTTCCGGGGAGGAGCCGATGATGAAGGTATCGGCCGGGATCACGCGGGGAATGGGCAGAGAGCGGATCCTCTGATAGGCCTGACGAAGCTTTTCCATATCTCTGTCCAGAAACAATGTGACATGAAAGGTGAAGGCCGATCCCGTGTCAAACCGGTGCAGCGGCAGGCCGTAGCGCTCCCGGTACAGGGTGCACAGGCTGCCGTGGAGAGAGCGGAGCCGTTCGCTTTCTCTGATCCTGATCCATATCAGCCCGTTGTGCAGCTCAATGCCGTCCGTTTTCGTTTCAAACGCGTCCGCGGCCTGAAACAGCGCGGAAATATCCTCCCGCAGGGCGTTCATGCTGCTGCCCGGCACCTCGGCCGGCAGCTTCAGCGAAATATGCAGCGGAAGCGCTGAGCAGTTTGACTGCTCAAAGCACAGCTCCTTTTCCAAAGCTGTAATGGTTTCCTTCAGTCGCCGCAGCGGCCTGTCCACATCAACAGCTGCCCAGATCTGCATGGATGCATTGCTCCTTTCCTGTCAGGCTTTGAAATCGAGTTCCTCGAATACCGCGGTAAAGGAGGAGTCTCCCGGGCTGCAGGCATACAGGCCGAAGCGGATCAGGTCATCACAGTTCCACATGTGGAACATGCGCATCAGGCTGTATTTTTTGCCGTCCGCGGAGCATTCCAGCAGAAAATCGCTGTCCTGACGGGTCATACGGTACCACATTACGGTAACAGAGGCAGGCACCTCCACAGTGGCCCAGTCGGAATATCCGTGATTGGTCACGACCGACCCCAGATGCCGGATGTGTTCGTCCTCCAACTCCATGGAAGCCTTGAACCAGGTATCCGCGCCGAGGTGCATGACAAGCCCCGCCTGATCGTACTGTACCCGGCCCTCAAAGGTGACCTTCGCGGTGAAGGTGAAGTGTTTTTCACGGGTCTCCGCCTGCAGTACCGGCGCGTTGTCCACGCCGCCGTGGCCAAAGGTGCGCTGCCACAGGTCGGTACGCGGAAGGGTGGTCATCTCCACGCGGTCGGAGGTGATCCTGCAGGGAAGAGCGGAGGGGCTCCATGTCATTTCCACTGTGTTGAACATCGTTTTTCTCCTTTCATATACATCGCTGCTTCCGTCCGGCGGAAAGCAGCTTATTTGTTTGCCGTACCGCCCTATGGTTCCCGGGCGGAGGCGGCGCTGTCCGGGATGAATGCCAGATTATCCGGCAGCTGCTTTGCTTTATCGATCATAAAATCCCGGAAGACGGTCGCCGCCGCTGAAAGATAGCGCTGCCCGTTCCACAGCAGGTAGGAGGTGCCGATGATCTCGGGATTGATGATCCTGATCAGCTTGGTGTTGCTTCTGTGCCTTCCGGCCCAGGAGATGGCGGGCGCCAGCGCTACGCCCATATTTTCGGATACATATTTTCGCACATAGTACGGGTCGTCGCAGATGAAGGGGACATTGGGTTCAAAGCCGGCGCTGCGGCAGCTGGAATAGGTCATCTGGTTTAATGTGAACGCCGAGGACATGGAAATAAATTTCTCATCCTTCATTTCTGAAAGCATCACGCTTTCCCGGGAGGCCGCCCAGTGGTTCTCATTCACATTCAGGTTCAGCTTTTCCCGGATGAGGGGCGTGCCGGATGTCATTTGCCGGTAACCGGGCGCGGAATGGATACACAGGTCGTAAATCGCGTCCGGAGCATCCGATTGCTCATGCGATACGGTAAAATTGACATCGGGATACAGCTTGGCAAAATCCATCACGCACTGGAAAGCAAAGCGCCGGTTTTCCATTACCAGCAGGTGCACCGTGCCGGTGACGGCCTCCGCGGTGTCCATCAGCTGGGCGATGCCGTCATCCAGCTCCGCCAGCGCTCTGTCCACCTTTTCCAGAAACTGCTTTCCCTTCTGGCTCAGCTGGATGCGGCTGTTGCTGCGATCAAACAGGCGTACGCCGTTCAGATCGCGCTCCAGACGGGAAATGGTCTGGCTCATGGCCGGCTGGGGAATGCCGTAATATTCGGCCGCGCGGGTGATGTTTCCCAACCGTGCGACGGTCTGGAAATATCTTAACTGCAGTAAGTCCATGAATAAACACCTCCCTGAAACGAGGGTCCTGTCATTTTGCAATGTGCTGCAGTTACAGAATAGCATACATCAGATAATATGGCAATATACTAAAATTGATATTTTACAAAATGTCAGATTGTATTTATTATGTACATATAAAGAACAAGCGGCGTTCAAACCCTTGTATCCGTTCATATGGAAGAGGGAATTACTGTGTCTATGAAAATTGCTGTTCCGTTTCGTCATCATGCGACTCATATCTGTGATGAAGCCAAAAAAATGCTTACCGACGCCGGCTTTGAGCTGGTGTGCAACGATACAGGCAGGGTGCTTACCTTTGACGAGCAGAAGGAGATGATCCGCGGCGCTTTCGCGGTCATTGCCGGTACCGAGCCGTATGACGCGGCGATGCTGGAGGGCTGTGACGAGCTGAAGGTGATCATGCGCTTCGGCGTGGGCTGCGACAATTTTGACCTGCAGACCATGAAAGCGATGGGTATTCAGGTGGGTGTTATCGCGAATTACAACGCTGTGGCGGAGTTTGCCGTGATGCTGATCCTGTCCGCAATGAAAAACCTTCCCCAGCTGGATCAGGCCGTGCGCGCCGGTAAATGGAGCCGCTTCCCGATGCGTGAGCTGACGGGGAAAACAGTGGGCCTTGTGGGCTTCGGCCGTATCGGGCGCCGCGTGGCGGAAATGCTTTCCGGCTTTGATGTAAAGCTGCTTGCCTATGACCCCTTCATGAATGAGGAGGAGGCCCGCAAACGCAATGTTGTTCCCGCTTCCTTTGATGAAGTGCTGGGCGCGTCCGATGTCGTTTCGCTCCATCTTCCGGCCAATGAATCTACCTATCATATCATCAACGCCGAAACGATCGCGAAAATGAAGGATCAGTCCTACCTCATCAACACCTCCCGCGGCAAGCTTGTTGATGAAAAAGCGCTCTATGCCGCGCTGCAGAACGGCAAGCTGCGGGCCGCGGGCCTGGATGTGTATGAGCAGGAGCCTGTCAAGAGCGCGGATAATCCGCTTTTCGCGCTGGAGAACATCTCGCTCACCCCGCATACGGCGGCCATCACATATGAGACCAACTATAACGGCGGTTTGATCTGCGCCAGATCCATCCTGAATGTCATGAACGGCGAAGCGCCGGTGTTTCCCTACCGCTGAATCTGATACCGGATGGTATTATGATAAATTTTAAAAGGAGGATCCCATCATGAAGAAAGTCATTTCCATCGCACTGGTACTGATGATGATGCTGGGCGTCATGAGCTTTGCTTCCGCCGAAGAAAAGCCCTATGCCGGAACCACGATCAATGTACTGGGCAACTCTTCCACTCTGTCTACTCATATGCAGGAAAGCCTGGCTGCCTTTGAGGCGGAGACCGGCATCCATGTCAACTATGAGCAGCTCACCAACGATCAGCTGAACACCCGCATCCTTGTGAACATGGCCGCCGGCGGAGCCGACCTGGACGTGTTTATGTTCATGGCCTACCAGAACACCAAGATGTATGTGCAGAACGGTTGGCTGGAGCCCCTCAACGACTACCTCACCGAAGACTTCGATATCGATGACTTCCTGACCGGCGGTCGTGAGGCTTCTACCGTGGACGGCGTGCTTTACGGCATTCCTCACGGTTCCGAGTACGGCATCCTGTTCTACAACAAGACCATGCTGGCCGATGCCGGTGTGGATGTGAACGAGATCAAGACCTGGGATAACCTGATCGAAGCCTGCGCCACCATCGAAGAAAAGCTGCCCGGCGTGCACGGAATCGCCGCCCGCGGCTCCGGCAACGGCGCTGTGGCTGTGATGATGCCCCTCGTACGCTCCTTCGGCGGTGACTACGTTGACGAGAACGGCAATGCCGCGATCAACACTCCCGCTTTCTGCAAGGGCGTGGAAACCTATCGCAACCTGCTCAAGTATGCTCAGGAAGGCAACTCCGCCATGTCCTGGAGCGAGACCTGCAACGTTTTCGCTCAGCGTCAGACCGCGTTCCGTTACGACTCTGACTCTCAGTATACTTACCTGATCGACCCGAACTCCTCTCTGGTCAAGCCGGAAGAACTGGGCTTCATGGCCGTTCCTGCCGGTGATGTGTGCTCCAACACCTATCTGGGCAACTGGTCCATCGGTATCTCCTACGGCTCCAAGAACAAGGGCGCTGCCTGGGAATTCATCCGCTGGATGAACACCAAGGAAGAATGCCTGCGCGCTGTGACCGATTTCGCCGCGCCTCTGGCCCGTACCTCCACCATGAACAACCCTATCGTTCAGGAAAAGTATCCTGAAGGCTATCTGGATTGCATTGCCGCTTCCGCGGCGATCGCCAAGGGCGGCCCTCTGCCCAACATGACCTATTCCACCGAAGCCCGTACTGAGATCGGCGAGCACTTCGACGATATCTTTGCCGGCGGAGACATCCAGTCCAACATGGATGAAGCGAATGCCGCCATGCAGGAACTGCTGGATCAGGAAGCTGAAGAAGCTGAGTAAGCTGTAACTTGACGGGCAGGGAGGCACGGTCTGCGTGCCTCCCTGCTTGCACTCAATCATCACACTGTCAATCGGAAAGGGGACGGCAGGATGCGTCGCTGGATTGATCGAAACACAAAGTGGATCCTTACGATACCGCTTATAATCTTTATTTTACTGATGGTCGCGTATCCGCTTGGATATACGGTGGACATGAGCCTTCATTCCTCCAGTATGTCAGCCGTCAAGCCGCCGAAATTCGTTGGTTTTTCAAATTATGAAAAGCTGTTCACAAACCAGAAGTTCAAGGACGCGGCCATGCTCACGCTTGAGTTTTCGGGCGTATGTCTTGTTGTGGAAACCTTCCTGGGGCTTTGTATCGCGCTGCTTCTGAACCGCGCCTTCCGCGGCCAGAGCATCATACGTACCCTGTTCCTTCTGCCCATCGTGGCAACGCCGGTCGCGGTGGCCATGGTGTGGAAAATGATCTACGATCCCTCCCTGGGTGTGATCAACCTGCTGATGAAGCAATGGGGAGGATCCGCCATCGCCTTCCTGGGCGAACGCTCTCTGGCGCTTTGGGCGCTGATGGTCGTCGATATCTGGGAATACACTCCCATGATCATGGTGATCTGTCTGGGCGGCCTTACCGCCATCCCGACAGATTCGCTGGAAGCGGCGAAGATCGACGGGGCGACCCCGTGGCAAACCACGCGTAAGATCGTTCTGCCGCTGCTTTCCTCCACTGTTATGACCGCTATGATGCTGCGTCTGATCGATGTCCTCAAGACATACGATGTCATCTACTCCACTACGCAGGGCGGTCCCGGAACATCCACTCAAACGATCAATGTTCTTGCATACCGGCAGGCTTTCGAGAATTTCAAGTTCGGCGAAAGCTCCGCTACGATCATTATTTTCTTCCTTGTGCTGATTCTTGTAACGGTCTGCTTCAACATTCTGCGCAAAAAAACGGTGGTGGATTACTGATGATGAATATTAAGAAGGTAAAGAAGACGATTCGCTGGACCGGCTTCGGCATCCTCGTCGCGGTCATTCTTTTCTTTGTTTTGTTTCCTTTTGCCTATATGGTGCTGTCTTCCTTCAAGACCAATGCCGATTTGTTCAACTTCAGCAAGCTGGTGGTGTTTACCCCCACACTGAAGAATTACAAGGATGTATTCACGCTTTATGATTTCGCGCGGCCCCTGATGAACACGGCGATCGTGAGTATCTCTTCAACGCTGATCTCACTGATCCTGGCCGTTCCCGCCGCGTATTCCATTGCCCGGTTCAAGCAGAAGGTATTCACGGTCGTGATCCTCGCGGTGCGCATCATCCCGGCCATTGCCTTCCTGGTGCCGTGGTACAAGATCTTTACGAACCTCGGGCTCAACGGGACCTTTATCAGCCTGATCCTGTGCCATATGCTGGTGGCGGTACCCATGATCGTGTGGATCATGATCCCGTATTTTGAGCAGCTTCCGCAGGAACTGGAAGAGAGCGCGATGGTGGACGGATGTATGCGTCTTCAGTCCTTCTTCCACATCATGCTCCCCATTTCCGTGCCCGGCATCATTACGACCACCCTGCTTGTGTTCATCGGATCGTGGAACAACTTCATCTTCGGTCTGATCCTCGGCAGCTCAAAAACACAGCCTCTTCCCGTGGCCGTGTTCCGTTTCATCAGCTATACGGAGGTCAACTGGGGCGGCCTGATGGCAGCCTCCACGGTGATCACACTGCCGATCATCATCATTTCTCTGTGCCTGCAGAAGTATATCGTTGCCGGGCTTTGCGCCGGCGCTGTCAAGGGTTGATATGATGGATACAGAGCTGCTGCTTAGAAACTGTATAAATGTAAAAGACGGCTATCCCATGCGTCTGTCTGAAAACCTGCTTGCCGCGTATGACGCGATGAGCCCGGAGTTTTCCGCGCGGGCGCGGTGTACGGCCGGTGTGAAGCTGAGCTTCATCACCGCCGCGAGGGAGCTGTCCTTCAGGTATGAGATCATCTCCTGGTGCCGTTCCGTCAATATCTGCGATCTGTTTGAAAACGGGGTCTTGACGGGATCGGCACGCATGGCGGATATGCAGTCTCACGGCACCGTTTCATTCATCCGCCGCGGTACGGGCGAAGCAAGGATCGATATCTGGCTTCCCAACACATGCGGCGTGCGGATCCTTGAAGCGGATATCGGCAACTGGCGGCCCGCGCCCGCTCCGCTTGAGCGGGTGCTGCTGCTGGGCGATTCGATCCTGCAGGGGATCGCGACCTATCACCCGTCCTGCACGCTTGCTGATCTGCTTTTGCGCCGGCCCGGAACAGAGGGTGTGAACCAGAGCGTAGGCGGCGCGTATTTTGACCCCGATCATCTTGAGCCGGTCGGTTTTGCTCCGGACCGCATTTTGATCGCCATGGGAGCCAATGACGCGTGGAACGCGCCGGAAACCTACCGGGAACGGATCCCGGCTTATTTCCGCAGGGTGCGTGAGCTGTTTCCGGATACGCCCGTGACGGCGGTTTCCCCTGTATGGGGCACAAGCGTTGAAACGAACGGCGAATACAGAAAAAATCTGGATGAGGTAAGAACGCTGATCTGCGAAAGCGCCGGACGCGTCCGTGCGGGATACATTGACGGAACGGATCTGATCCCGCATCACAGAGATTTTTACAATGAGGACGGCTGCCATCCGAATGATCTGGGCTTTACCCATTACGCGATGAATCTTGAGCGGGCGCTGCAGCTTTGACAGCCGTACCCGTTCCCGAAAGAAGAAGGAATACTATGCCGTACAGAAAAGACCCCGCGCTGCGGGATCATCATGATCTGATCAATGAGACGCCGTGGGAATTGAGGATGCCGGCGTTCCGCGTGTTCGGCAACCTGTACTTTGTGGGCAATCAGGACGGCGCCAGCTGGCTGGTGGACAGCGGTGACGGGCTGATCCTTTTTGACAGCAATTATCCCACGATGGATGCTCTGCTGATCCATTCCATATGGTTGCTGGGCTTTGATCCCGAAAGGATCACGGCGATCATCCACACGCACGGGCATTATGACCATATCGGCGCGACAAACCTGCTGAAGGCGCTCAGCGGAGCGAAGACATATCTGGGCAGAGCGGATGCGGAAATGTTTGCCGCAAGGCCGGAGCTGAGCTATATGGACGCCGTGAAAAACGCCTATCTTGAACTGTTCGACGCGGATGTGATCGTGGAGGACGGGCAGGAGTTTGATATCGGCTCCACGCATCTGCGCGCGGTCGCCACGCCCGGCCACTGCCCCGGCGCGACGACCTGGTTCTTTAATGTTACGGATGGCGTCCGCACGCTGACGGCCGGTCTGCACGGAGGAGCCGGCTTCAATACCGTTGTAAAAGAATACCGCGAAAAATTCGGTGTGGATTGGCGGGATGATTTCTTTGCCTCTGTAAACAAGCTGAAAAATGAAAAGGCGGATATCTTTCTCGGCAATCATACGGCACAGAACCGTGCGGAGGAAAAATACGAAAGACTGCTCGCCGGTGAACGGGACGCCTTTGTCGATCCCGGTGAGTGGCGCCGTTTTTTAGACAATCTTGAATCCGATCTGCGGTCAGTTCTGCAGGCAGAGAATAATCAGTGATCCAGAATCACAGAAAGAAGGCAAACTTATGAGAGAACAGGTCATCCAGAAGATCATCGAAAAGAAAGTGATCGCTATCGTGCGCGGGATCTACGGGCAGGACTGCCTCAATCTGGCCCGGGCGCTGCACGCGGGCGGTGTGGATTTGATGGAATGCACCTTTGATCAGGAAAGCGCTGCCGAACGCGAGCGCACCGTTGATACGATCAGACTGCTGGTGAGCGAGCTGGGCGGGGAAATGTGCTTCGGCGCCGGTACGGTCACCACGCTTGAAATGGTAGAGCTGACCAAAAAGGCCGGCGGACAGTTTGTTGTAAGCCCCAATACCGATGAAGCCGTGATCCGCGCCACTGTGGCGGCCGATCTCGTATCCATCCCCGGCGCTCTGACTCCCACGGAGATCAAGTTCGCCAAGAACTGCGGCGGTGATTTTATCAAGGTGTTCCCCGCCTGCAACATGGGTGTGAGCTATTTCAAAAACATCCATGCTCCCCTCAGCGACTGCAGGCTGCTGGCTGTCGGCGGCGTAAATGAAAAGGACGCGAAGGATTATATGGCGGCGGGCTGCTTCGGCGTGGGCGTTGCCGGCTGTCTTTTCAAAAAAGAATGGATCAAGGCAGGAGAATGGGACCGGATCACAGAATGTTCCAAGGCGCTTGTCGCTACATTTGAGTAAGGGGATGTTCCCTGATGAAACTGATAATACTGGCCGGTATGCCGGCAACCGGTAAATCCACCGTCGCGAAGCAGCTGCAGCAGCGTTTCGGTTTTCCGATACTGGAAAAGGATACCATCAAGGAAGCGCTCTTTGATACGATCGGCTTTGAGGGCTATCCGGCAAAGCGCCGTCTGGATGTGGCTGCCAACGAGATCCTTCTGCGCATGATGTCGTCCATGCTGAAGGCGGATACTCCTGTGATCGTGGATAATAATTTTGATGAGGAATCCGCCGAAAAGCTGCGCCTGCTGCTTGAGGACCGGCCTGTCAACTGCGTAACGGTATTTCTGTACGGAGATCCGCAGGTGCTGTATGAGCGCTATTACGCCAGAGACAAAGCCGGCCTGAGGCATCTGGGCCATGCCATGCAGACGAATTATCCGCCGCATCCGGGTGAAAGCACCGAGTTTGAAATGACCCGCGAAGGCTTTGATGACCGTTTTGTGCGCAGAAAAATGGATAACATGACCTGGGGCGGCAAGCAGATCCGTGTGGACGCGACCTATCCGGACAGGATCGATATCGCGGCGCTGATCGGCATGATCGATGACGCCCTGTCGGAGGAAAGACAGTGAAAAACATTCTTTGCTATGGGGATTCCAACACCTGGGGATATATTCCCGGTACCGGGGAGCGCTATGCTCCGTCCGTACGGTGGACCGGCGTACTGAGCCGCGAGCTGGGGGACGGCTGGTGTATCCATGAGGATGGAATGAACTCCCGCACAACGGTATATGATGACGCGGGCCGCCCCTGGCTGAACGGAAAGGACGGACTGGCGATCGCGATGATCAGCCAGAAGCCGCTGGACCTGCTGATCCTGTCACTGGGCACGAATGACATGCAGTTTACGCATGCCCGCGGCGCCGCGCGCGGGATCCAGCGTCTTGCGGAGCTGGCAAAAACCATACAGGCCGCGCCGCAGTCCACCCCGCCCTTTCCGAACGGGCTTAAGATCCTGATCATTTCCCCCATCTTTATCGGGCATGAGATCTCCGATGATCCCTATGCCATGATGAACGGCAAGTATGAGGAAACGCGCAAGTTTCCGATGCTTTTCCGGCACGCGGCTGAGATGGCGGGCGCGGAATTTCTGGATGCCTCCCTGTACGCGCAGCCTTCCCATACGGACGGTGTACACATGGAGCCGGAGGGACACGAGGCACTCGGACGGGCTGTTGCTCAGAAGGTGCGTGAAATATTCGGCCATGATATCTGACGCCGCCTGAACGGGCGCAGAAAACGGTCTCATTTTCCGGGCAATTTCCGGAAATGAGGCCGTTTTTGTTTGCCGGGCGGCGAATACGGAAAAGAGGGTGAAATGCCGTGTATACGGCGCTTCACCCTCTTTTCCGGCCCGGTCCGGCCGAAGCTGTTCAGAAGCCGGCCGGAACAGGGAGCGTTTTTGCGATATCCTTTTCATTCTGCTGCCCTGCCGGACGGCAGGCGAAGCCTACTTCATGAATTTCATGAGCGTATTGACAAGCTTGTCAATGTCGATCGGCTTGGCAAGGTGCGCGTCCATGCCGGCGGCAAGGGCGTTCTGGCGGTCCTCTTCAAACGCGTTCGCCGTCATCGCAACGATGGGCAGGGAGGCTTTTTCTCTGTCTTCAAGCTTCCGGATGGCCTTTGTCGCTTCATATCCGTTCATTCTCGGCATCTGGACATCCATGAGGATCAGATCGTACTGCCCCGGCGCCGCCTTCTTTACCATGTCAACGGCGATATCGCCGTCCTCGGCCGTCGCCACGATCACCCCGTTTTCGGAAAGGATCTCTTCCGCGATCTCCCGGTTCATTTCGTTGTCCTCAACCAGCAGGAGCTTCATCCCCTCCAGATGCACCGCGCTCTTCATGCGGTTCTCTTCACTGACGGTTTTCGCGTCTGTATCCCATTTCATCGGTATCGTGACGGAAATGGTCGTTCCGCGACCCTTTTCGGACCGGATATCGATCGAGCCGCCCATCAGATCCGTCAGCTGCTTCACAATGGACATGCCGAGGCCTGTTCCCTGGATCTTGCTGACGGTAGATGTGTTTTCGCGTGAAAACTCGTCAAAGATATGCTCAACAAATTCCGGGCTCATGCCGATCCCCGTATCCTGTACCGTGAATACATAGTTGCTGTATCCCGGCCTGCCGCAGGGCTTTTCCTCAATGATGTAATTCACGCTGCCGCCCTCGGGCGTGTATTTCAGCGCGTTGCCGATGATGTTTGTGGTGATCTGCTTCATTCTGTCCGCGTCGGTGATGACATGGCGGTGCAGCACATTCCGGGCGGTAACGGTGAAGCTGAGGCCGCTTGCTTCCGCCTGCTCGCTGTAAAGGGTGCGCAGAACGGCGGCTCTTTCAAGCACATCCGCCTTTTGAGCGGTCAGGATGATCTTTCCGGATTCGATGCGGGACATTTCCAGCACCTGATTGATCAGAGAAAGCAGCTGGCTGCCGGCCGTTTCGATCTTGTTCAGATAGTCCTCTATCTTTTCCCTGTCGTCAAGATGCTTTTTAGCCATCGTGGTAAAGCCGGTGATGGCGTTCATGGGCGTACGGATATCATGCGACATGTTGAAGAGGAAGGTGGATTTGGCCCGGCTGGCGATCTCCGCCTTGTCAAGAGCGTCCATCTCGCGCCGGGTCGATTCATCAACATTGTGGAAACCGGCGATCACATGATCCTCGGAATTTTCATCCTTAACGAATTTTGCCTGGTAGTAGGTGACCTTCCCGTCGATCAGCGTTCTGAAGTTAACAAAGTAAACGCCGTCTCTGTTGATGTTTTCGCGTACGACATCCGGATCGGTGGCTTCACAGAATTCCCTGCGGTCATCCGGATGCATGACGGTCCCGATCAGCGTATCCAGACGCTCTCTGAAATTGTTGATGGAGGACCACCGGGGAATATGCTTTTCAAACAGCGGGTCAAAACGGTAGTGGATCTCGCTCATGTCATCAAAGCCTACATAGACCACGCAGCCGAAGTCGTCCGACAGGCCGGAAATGACCGCGCGGTCACGGGCGTCCGCCGCCTGCCGTTCAAGCTCCTCACGGATCTCGCTGTCGCGGTTGGCAAAGCCCAGCGCGACGGCCTTCGGGTTTTCCTCCTCACCCACCTTGACGAACTTCATTTCACAATAGGCGCCTTCATTATCCATGTACTGAGTAATGAAGGTCTTTTTATCTCCCAGCTCCTTCAGTATATTATAGACGGAGCCGGCCTTCATCATTCTTTCCTTATCGCGCGGATGCACCAGCGTATCCACATACATCCTGTACGCGTCGCTGTACTTGATGCCGCTGCGGAAGATCCTGCCGAATTCTGTCTCGGTCGCCTCGTTCATGGTGTAGGGGTCCAGCTCGTCCGTGGTCATGTCGATGTAGTAAACGGACGAATACTCGGAGGCGAGGATCTCAATGATATCGATGTTTCGCTGCAGGATCTTGGTTTCTTCCTCCCTGGCGCGAAGCTCCTCGTCCTTATCGGCAAAGCCCAGCGCGACGGCCCTGGGGAAATCCTCTTCGCTGCCCACCTTGACGAACTTCATTTCGGAATAATGCCCTTCGGCGTTTCTGTATGTCGTCAGGAAGGTCTTTTTATGCTTCAGCTCCTTCATGATGTTGCCGATGGAACCGGCGCTCAGCATCATCTGCTTGTCTTCCGTATGGATCAGGGTATTCACATACATCCGGTACGCTTCGCTGTACCGGATACCGCTGCGGAAGATCTTGCCGAATTCCGTCTCGGTCTCCTCGTTCATCGTGTAGGGGTTCAGCTCATCAGTGGTCAGGTCGATATAATATACGGATGAATACTCGGAAGCCAGGATCTCAATGATATCCGTGTTCCGCTGCCGTTCCTCCGCGATCTGCTGCTCGCGCCGGATCTCCTCGTCCTTTTCCGCAAAGCCCAGAGCCACGGCCAGCGGCTCGTCATTATCGCCGCCCACCTTTACGAACTTCATTTCGGAATACTTGTTGTCGGCGGAGCGGTACTGGGTAAGGAAGGTCTTTTTGCCCGTAAGCTCATGCCGGATGTTTTCAAGCGAGCCGGCCTTCAGCATCATCTGCTTATCGGCATTGTAAATGAGCTTGTCCACATACAGCTTGTAAGCCTCGGAATAGGTGATGCCGCTCCTGAACACGGAGCCGAAGGTGGTCTCGGTCTCTTCGTTCATCGTGTAGGGGTTCAGCTCATCGGTGGTGAGGTCGATATAATATACGGATGAATACTCGGAAGCCAGGATCCCGATGATATCCGTGTTCCGCTGCCGTTCCTCCGCGATCTGCTGCTCGCGCCGGATCTCCTCGTCCTTTTCCGCAAAGCCCAGAGCCACGGCCAGCGGCTCGTCATTATCGCCGCCCACCTTTACGAACTTCATTTCGGAATACTTGTTGTCGGCGGAGCGGTACTGGGTAAGGAAGGTCTTTTTGCCCGTAAGCTCATGCCGGATGTTTTCAAGCGAGCCGGCCTTCAGCATCATCTGCTTATCGGCATTGTAAATGAGCTTGTCCACATACAGCTTGTAAGCCTCGGAATAGGTGATGCCGCTCCTGAACACAGATCCGAAGGTGGTCTCTGTTTCCTCGTTCATCGTGTAAGGGGTCAGCTCATCGGTGGTGAGGTCGATATAGTAAACAGATGTATATTCTGATGCCAGTATGCGTATGACCTCGAGGTTTTTCTCCTGCTCCAATAGAAGAGCGGGATCCGCGGCAGTACGGATCGCATCATCAAAGATGCATACCGTTTCCAGAGCGAACGGTTTCCCGCCCGCCGTCACGGGAATGCATGTGATCCGGCAGTATCCGTCATCGTTTTTCTCACAGCGGGTCATCGCTTTGCCTTCTGTGACGGAGGCCAGAGAAAGAGATGCCGAAGCCGGGCCGTCGTACCGGTATCCGCCGTAAGCCCCGGGGACGGGAAGCAGCTCTCCGTTTTCATCAATATCCCAGATCTCATGCTGATAGGGCTCTATCAGAACAGCGGCGTCGGAAAAGCTGCGCAGAGCCGATAACAGTTCGGCAGCCTCCCTGACGGAATGATCCGGAAAAACGATCCGGCCGCTTTCGTTATTTTTCATGACTGTGTATCCTCCTTGGGATGAAGCATTGACGGTTTTTTTGATCGATCGGATATATGAAGATATTTGACGGATCAGGTACGGATACCCTTCTGTTTTTGCCTGAAGTTATTACTATCATAGCACAGAAGGAGGCGGGTTTCAATGGACAACATACAGATTGACAGCAGGATGCTGAAAAAATTATTTGATGTATATTGAAAGCGGCCGCCCGCGGGAAAGGGTGTTTCCTCCCTCCTCCGCAGGCGGCCGGTCTTTTCTTTTCACGCGCGCAGTATGCCCGCGCGGGAATTCAATTTGCTTCCTGTCATGCAGCCTCCGCACCGGCCGGTACGATAAACAGACATCGGTGCCTCATCCGGAGGGCGGGCCATAAGCGCGGCTGCAAACAGAAAGACACCCGTTCTTTTGCGTCAGTCGCTGTACATGTCGATCGCATAGCCGAATTTTGACCAAAATGCCATTCTGATGGTGTGGGCTTCCAGCGCTGTGATGGTATACATGATCAGTTTGAAATACTGAGCCGCCAAGCGGTCTTTACCCTCATCGATCAATTGCATAACATCGCTGTAAGTGATATCCCTGTCTGCACCCGCGACCTGCTCAAGCTCTTCATCGGTCAGCCTTGTGAGCTTCCTGTCGGGCCCTGTGAATTCTTCGTTTGCTTTCATTTCTTTGTGACCTCCTTCGGATGGAGCGCCGGCGGCGGTTTACGATCGGCCTCCGTATCGGTTTTTCCGGCTCTTTGATATTATACCTGAATTCCCGGCGGAACTCAAGCAGCGGGCTTTCCGCTGTTTCGCGTTCCGCGGTTGATCATGCCGGCATTGATATATACGAACCATCCGGAACAAGAGATACACGGACAAAATTTTCTGCTGCTTCGCTTTTTTGCAGCAAACAGCCCGCTTTACGTGGCGGCATTTGAAGGCTTCTTCTTCGGGACGGCGACGCGGCTGTGAGAAAATGCCGGCCTCCGTTTTCCGCAGGCATGACCTATATGATCCGTCTTTGCGGACCGGCCGGACAGGCGATTTATGAACGCTCTGACAGAAATGCCGGCAGAGCAAAAAGAAATTGAAAAAAGGGATTGACAAGCATGAAACCCGTGTTATAATGGAGTCACTGAAACGATTCAGTTATAAGAGGGGTAATCATGAAAAGAATCAGCATCAAGGATGTTGCCCGGGAAGCGGGGGTTTCCACAACAACCGTAAGCTATGTACTGAATGATACGCCCTCACAGACAATATCGTCTGCGACGATCCTGCGGGTAAAGGAAGCAGTCCGCAAACTGAATTATGTTCCCAATCAGGCAGCCAGCAGTCTGAGAGACAGGAAAACCAATCTGATCGGAGTGGTCATCCCGCAGACGGAGCCCGGGAAAGAGTTCATGTTTTCCAATCCGTTCTACGGGGATCTACTTTCTCAGATCGAATATTCCGCAAGGCTGGCAGGATACCATATTTTGCTTACCGGCACCGGTGACGGGGAAAGCTACATCAATATTGCCAGAAACCGCGGTGTTGACGGGATCATCATTATCGGCGCCTATCCGGACGACTGGCTGAATGAGCTGCATGCTCTGGCGATCCCGGTCGTGCTTGTGGATACCTATGTCAAGGATCCGGTCTACCATACCATCGGGATCGATGACCGGAACGGGGGAAGACTGGCAACGGAATACCTGATCAGCCACGGACACCGTGAAATTGCTTTTCTGGGCGGACAGGTCGGAAGCTCCGGTGTGGTCTATAAGAGATTTCAGGGATATACAGACGCATTGACTGCGGCCGGTCTGGAAGTAAAGCAGGAAAACCTGTTCTGCGGTTCCATTTCTTTTGAATACGCCGAAGAAGCGGCGGATGAGATGGTGAAGCGGGGATGCAAAGCGACAGCTGTGTTTGCCACGGCGGATATCATGGGAATGGGGCTGATCAGAGGTCTTCAAAAGCATGGGCTGCGCGTTCCCGAGGATGTATCCGTCATCGGATTTGATGATGTTTCTCTCGCCCGGATGAGCAATCCTCCCATGACGACCGTTCATCAGGATATCCGTATGAAGGGCAGGCTTGCGGTCCAATATATCATGGAATCTCTGAACGGAGACAACATCAAAAAGGAAAATATTCTCCCGATCTCTATTGTGGAAAGGGAGTCGGTAAAATGACATTAAGCTTTTCTTTGGAAACTTAAACGATTAAGTGATGGGAGGTTACGGGAATGATAAAGCATACGGAAACGCAGCCGGTGTCCTTTGAAGACTGCGGATTTGCCAGAGAACCCGAAATTCCTGTCATAGGGGAAAAAATCCGCATAAGCTGCCGTACGGGCAGGGGCGAAAAACCGCGTCTGATCGTTAACGACGGCAACCGGGAAACAGTATACGAAGGCGATTCGGCAGATGATCTTCATACGGTTTTTCAGATCGGCCCGTTTACGGAAAGCCGGCAGATCCGTTATCGCTTCAAAACGGCGAACGAAGAATCTGAAACCTATGAAATGAATGTCGTTATTGTAGAAAAATATACACAGCCGCAGCTGATCGTCCGGGAAGAGGACGGTATATCAGTCTGGATCGCAAGGGATATATGCTGCCGGATCAAATGCGGCCGGGAACTGTCGGTCTCGTTCTGCCAGCAGATATCTGATCTGACTGAGAACGGCAAACGGGCTGAATATGTTTCAGACAGCGGAATAAAGGTCAGATCTGACGCGGAATGTATGTGCAGCATCAGCACGGACAGAGAGATACTGGCATTGAGATCGGTAACCGTATGGCGAAGCTGTACCGGAAAAATCGTCAGGATCAGGCAGGAGTACCGTTCCGGTCAGACTTATGTTTTGGGTACAGGCGAACGGTTTGACGCTGTGGATCAGCAGAATAGACATACGAACGGAAATGTCACGGAGCACTTTACGCATCAGGGAGACCAGACCTATCTGCCGGTTCCGTTTTTTATGACCGAGCAGGGGTGGGGCTGCCTTTGCTGCAGCGCTGTTCCGGTCGATATTGAATTTAATGAGGGCTCGATCGTGATGCTCAGGGAGACGGAAGGAACCACGCTGGCGGAAGACCGTATCCTGTTCGGCAGCGTCCGGGAACAGCTGAAACGCTGCTCGGAGCTTACCGGAAGCCCTGCGCTGCCGCCGGAATGGGTATTCGGGGTCTGGATAAGCGGAAACGGGTGGAATGATGACGCGGAGGTGGATCAGCAGCTTCAGATGCTGAAACGCTGTCGTTACCCGGCCTCTGTGATGGTTCTGGAGCAGTGGAGCGATGAACGGACTTTCCGCATCTGGCATAAAGAGCATTTCCCGGACCCTGCCGGAACTGTGAGAAGGATCAGAGACGCGGGAATGCATTTGGTGCTCTGGCAGATACCGGTGATCAAATACGAATGGGACGGAGAGGCCGGGGCTGATCTGGAACAGGATACAAAGGAAGCCATTGAAAACCGATATGCCGTTCGGTATCCGGACGGAACGCCGTACAGGATCACAGAACGCTGGTTCCATAACAGCATGCTTCCGGATTTTACCAATCCCGAAACGGTGAAATGGTGGTTTGACAAGAGAAAGTATCTGCTGGATCTGGGTGTGGAAGGATTTAAAACGGATGGAGGAGAGTTTCTCTTTGACAAGAGGACCCGCCTGTATGACGGAACGAGCGGCAGGGCTGCGCACAATCTGTATCCCCTCCTGTATGAAAAAGCATACCGTGATTTTCTGAAAGAAAATAAAGTCGCGGGTGTGATATTCAGCAGAGCCGGTTATGCCGGAGCCCAGACGGTACCGATCCATTGGGCCGGAGACCAGATGAGCGAATGGAGCGAGCTTCAGGCTCAGCTTACCGCGGGCATATCCGCGGGCCTGTCCGGATTGATCTTCTGGAGCTTTGATATAGGCGGCTTTGCCGGGCCGATTCCTTCTGCGGAGCTGTATCTCAGAGCGACTGCTTTCGGATGCTTTGCCCCGATCATGCAGTGGCACTCGGAACCCAGAAACGGACAGTTTTCCGGCGGGCGGGGTGAATCGTACAATAACGACAGAAGCCCCTGGAATATCGCAGATAAACGGAACCGTGAAGATGTGCTTGAACTCGGTATCAAATTTGCCGGGATCCGGGAAAAACTGAGGCCCTATCTGTGGCAGGAAGCGCAGGAGTGCGTAAAGGCCGGACGCCCGATGATGGCGCATCTCTGTGTGGACTATCAACAGGATCCGCAGGTTTGGAAGATCCACGATGAGTACATGCTGGGCCGTGAATTGCTGGTGGCGCCCATCGTATGTGAAGGACAGGCCGGCCGCAGGGTATATCTGCCGGAGGGCAAATGGACGGATTTCTTCAGCGGCGCGTCATATTCCGGAAAACAGTATATCTATCGGGCCTGCGGGCTGGATGAGATACCTGTTTTCAGAAAGGAGAGCGGAGTATGAATACGATCCGGATCAGAGACTGGTCCGTAGAAACGACGGGACCGGTGAACGATTTTTGTGAGTCGGTATTCTTTACCGGAAACGGGTATCTGGGCGTCAGAGGATTTCCGGGGTGGGAGGTCAAGGAGAAGCCGCAGGATCATGCGATCTTCAAAGCGGGCTTTTTCAGCCATATCACGCCGAAGATCACGGATATGGTACAGCTGCCGGATGTTCTGACCGTACGCCCTGTGGGCCATATCCCGCAAAATGTGCATCAGGTACTGAACCTGAGAAACGGTGAATTGCTGCAGGAATGGCAGGACGATGATTTCTGCTTTACCATGAAACGCATGGTATCCATGTCCGAACGGTCACTTATTATTTCGAGGCTGGAGGTCCGCGCGCGTAACTCCGGGCACTTAATCGTTCAAGCGATCGCTGACGGAGAGGTCGCCAATCTGCCGGTCAATGATGACCAAATGGTGGAAAATACCGATTTGACCCGGCTGCTGAAGCTGGTCAGCATATCCGAAGCCGCTGCAGAGCTGCGTACCTCCTATGAGCAGACCCCCGTACATATCACGTGGGAGATCAGGGAGAACGCGGGGATCGCCGCTCACACGGAGGTAAGTGAAACGCGGGCGGTCACCGGGCTTGAACATACCCTGAACGCCGGAGAAGAGTGGGTCATCGAAAAAAGGATCCGTATTCAGACAGGCAGCGAACATGCGGATACGAACAACGCTTTGGATCCGTGGGAGGAAAACCGGCGGATCTGGGAGCGGCTGTGGGAGGATTGCGATCTGGAAGTCATTTCGGATGATCCTGAATTTCAGGGCGCGGTCCGGTTCAACATTTTCCAGCTGCTGGCAAACAACGCCGCCGGTGTTTCCTGCGCTTCTATCGGCGCGCGCGGTTTGACGCATGGACGGTATAAAGGCAATACATTCTGGGATACGGATATTTTCCTATTGCCCTTCTATCTCTGGACAAGACCGGACGCGGCAAAAAACCTGATGCGCTACCGCACTGAACGGCTGGAAGACGCAAAGAAGCTGGCCGGAAAACAGAATCTGGATGGCGCGCGCTATCCGTGGATGTGTTCCGATACAGGGCTGGAGCAGTGCGAGAGCTGGGACATCGGGCTGTGTGAAGTTCATATCACCGCGGATGTTGCTTACGCGCTGGATCGCTATTGCAATATCACCGGGGATGAAGAATTCCGGAAGTATGCTGCGAATAATGTGTTTCTGGAAACAGGCAGATACTGGAAGAGCCGGCTGACATGGGAACCGGAGAAAAAATGCTACAGCAGCTTTTTTGTCAAAGGGCCGGACGAATACTGCGGAGCGACTGTCAACAATACCTATACGAACTGGATGGCCAGAAACAACCTGCGGCTGGCTGCGGAAAGCGGGCTTGCTGATGAAAAGGAAGCTGAGGAGCTGAAATTCGTTATGGATCATATTGCCATTCTGTATGATCCGGAACGCAGGCTTTATCTTCAGGATGAACTGCTGGAGCGAATGGAACCCATGAAGCTCGGCGCAAGATCCGACATTCCCAGTTACAGATCCGTTTGCTTTGACAGATTGCAGCGATACCGTGCTCTCAAGCAGGCGGATCTAGTATTGCTGGCGACACTGTTCCCGACGGAATTCAGCAGGGAGGAAAAGCTGAACATCTTCAACACATATGAGCCGCTTACGCTTCACGATTCGACTCTGAGCTGGGGAGTGCACGCGCAGCTGGCGCTTCAGCTCGGTTTATGGGGTAAGGCTGAGGAATACCTGAAAAAGGGAGTCTATCTGGATCTGAAGGATCTGATGAACAATACCGGCAGGGAAGGGATCCATATGGCCGCGCTTGGATCCGTATGGCAGGCCATCGTATATGGC
This sequence comes from uncultured Clostridia bacterium, assembly GCA_937886445.1. GTDB lineage: Bacteria > Bacillota > Clostridia > Christensenellales > Aristaeellaceae > ZC3RG03. The sequence continues at coordinate 38,884 of CALGBY010000030.1, forward strand.
GCCGCGGGTCTTTGGACAGATGATACCGGGATCACACTGGCCCCGATGCTGCCGGAATGGATCCGGGAGCTTCGATTCCGTGTTTTCTATCAGGGAGAACGGTATCTGGTGGATGTTACAAAAGATAAAGCGACTGCGGAAAAGGAGGTAAGGTGATGTATCTTCCGAAGTCAAGCGGAAGGCGTACTGCTACAGCGGTATTTCTTCTGCCCTCTCTGATCGGACTTGTCGTATTCTGTCTGATCCCGATGATCTCATCATTGGTCTATTCCTTCATGGATTATGATCTGCTAGCTGGGGATATGACATTCATCGGCTTCAGGAATTTTGATAGAATTTTGACCGGTACGGAGTTTCCCAAGGTATTGGGGCATACGCTGACCTATCTTGCACTGTATCTCCCCCTGATCCTGCTCACATCCGTGCTGGAGGCGCTGATCCTCAACCATGATTTCAGGGGACGCGGACTTTTCCGGGCCATTTTCTATACGCCGGTCATTACTTCGTGGGTTGCCGCGGCTGTCGTATGGACCTGGGTGCTGAGCGGAAAATACGGCCTTTTGAATCAATTGCTGGATACCTTCGGGATCACCGGACCTGCCTGGCTGAACAGCCCGGACTGGGCAATGCCCGGCGTGGTGCTGGCGGCTGTATGGAAGGATACCGGTTACTATGCGCTGATGGTGCTGGCCGCCCTGAAATCGATCGATCCGACATATTATGAAGCGGCGTCTATCGACGGCGCGGGCTCATTCAGAAAATTCCGGAGCATTACCCTGCCATTGCTTTCTCCGACGCTGTTCCTGCTTATCGTAATCAATGTGATCTACGGATTACAGGTGTTTGATTCCGTACTGATCATGACCAACGGAGGCCCGGGTGGCGCAACGACGGTATTCCTTGAGAGAATTTATAAATATGCTTTCAAACAGTACAAAATGGGAATGGCGTCCGCGTATTCATGGATCCTGTTCATCATGATATTCGTTCTGACCATGGTGCAGTTTGCATTGCAGAAAAAGTGGGTGAATTATGATGCATAACAGGAAAACAGAGAAAATATTGAGCGGCATACTGTTTTACCTGATGCTGATCCTGATGGCACTGGTGACGATCCTGCCGTTCCTGTGGATGCTGTCTTCTTCCTTTAAGGGGAGTGAGGCGATCCGCACGATACCCATCCGCTGGATCCCCGAACGGCCGACGCTGGAAGGATATGAAAAGGTCTTCAATATGCAGAGCTTCTCCTTCCCGAGAGCGGCATCCAACAGTCTTCTGCTGGCGGTCGCCTGTACGGCGGTACAGGTGCTCAGCGCCAGTATGGCCGCGTTTGTGTTTACCAAGCTGCCGTTCAAAGGCTCCGATAAACTGTTTGGGCTGTATCTGGCTACGATGATGATCCCCGGCACGGTAACGATGGTTCCGAACTATGTTATTTTGCGTGTGCTAGGGCTGCTCGATACCTATACGGGGCTGATCCTGCCTTCGCTTGCCAATGCCTTTGGGGTCTTCCTGATGCGGCAAAGCATGCTGACATTGAATGACAGTTATCTCGAATCCGCTCTGCTGGACGGGGCGTCTCTGTACAAGATCTTCTTCCGTATCGTTTTGCCCATGGTGGCGCCCACATTGGCAACGATGATCCTGCTGGCGTTCATGGGAAGCTGGAACAGCTATCTCTGGCCGCTGATCGTGCTGACCAGCAACGACAAGCAGACCCTGCAGGTCGTACTCGGAAACATGAACGGAATGTACAAAAACAATGAGCATGTGCTGATGGCCGGTGCCGTGCTGACCATTCTGCCTGTTCTGGCAGTCTACCTGATCTCACAGAGAAAGGTAGACGCCGGGATCGCCCTCGGAGGGCTTAAATAAGTAAGTGACGCAGGAATGCGTTACAAATAAAAAAGGAGGTCATCCCAAATGAAAAAACTCGTTTCTCTCGTACTGGCCCTGATGCTGCTGCTGACTGTACTGTCGGTCGCATCCGCGGAGACCGTGACCATCACCTACGCCCACTTCTCCGGCGCCGGTGCACAGGAGGAGACCCTGAAGAAGATGATCGAAGTCTTCGAAGCCAAGAACCCGGACATCAAAGTGGACCTGCAGATCACCGGCTTTGATGATTATTTCACCAAGCTGGCTACAACTGTCGGCGGAAGCAACGCGCCCGATTGTTTTGAAATGAACATGGAAAACTATCTGGCTTACATGCTCCGCAATGCCTGCGCGGATCTGACCGGTCTGGTGGATCCCGCCAGCTATTCCGAAGGCACTCTGGCTGCTGTCAGCTCTGACGGAAAACTGTATGCTGTTCCCATGAGCTTCTCCACCTGTGTGCTGTTCTACAACAAGGCCCTGTTCGATCAGGCCGGGATCGCTTATCCGAACGACACCTGGACCTGGGCTGATGTGCAGACCGCTGCCGAAGCGATCAAGGCTTTGGGCGACGACATCTGGGGTTACTATCAGCCCATCACCTACAATGAATTCTACAAGTCCGTCAAGGGCAACGGCGGCAGTCTGCTGAACGATGACTACACTGCCTTCACCGTAAACTCCCCTGAAAACGTTGCTGTTCTGGACGCTATGCTGAAGCGTGTTCGCGGTGAAAATCATGTTCAGCCTACTGCTGAAGACATGGCCGGCCGCGGTGACTGGGATATGTTCACCGAAGGTAAGCTGGGTATGATCATCACCGGTATCTGGGGCTTCCCCACCTTCACCGAAAAGTGCGCGTTTGACTGGGACATCATTGTAGAACCCGGCTTTGCCGTCAAGAGCACCTTCTTCTTTGCCAATGTGAACTGTGTGTCTCCCTCCAGCGAAAAGAAGGAAGCCGCCGCGAAGTTCATCGATGCCATGGGTTCCGATCCCGACATCGTACAGCTCCGCCTGGATGCCAGCTGGGAGCTGCCCACGATCGCTGACCAGAGCAAGCTGGCTCAGTATGTTGAAGTAACTCCTCCCGCCAACCGTGCCGCTGTGTTTGACAGCATGGACTTTGCCGCCGCTCCTCCCGCTCTGCGTGAATCCGGCGCTGCCAGCGAGATCATCAATAATGGTTTGAGCACGCTGGAAATGAACGATGTATCCGCTCAGGAAGCTCTGGATGCCATCCAGGCCGAGCTTGAAGCTGCGGATCTTCTGAACTGATCATCAGTACACCGGGGAGGGCGGAAACGCCCTCCCCAATTCGGAGAGTGGATCTATATGTATCAGATAACCGGTAATGAATACATTTCTCTGCCGCAGATCCGCGAAAGTGACGGGGCTGTGGAAAATCTGACTTTCTTATATATGAATGCAAAGGGCATGATCGAAATGACCGGAGATCCGGCTTTGATCCGGCCCTATATCCGTATCGGCGGAAAAGAGCTGTCTTTTCAGCCGGAATGGGAACTGACGAACTGGTGGATCCCCACCGCAAGGATGATAACGGATCAGATCACATTCGAATGTACTTATCTTGCGCCGACAGGTGAAAAAGGTTTTGTTATCCATCTGCATATCACCAACGGTTCCGGCAAAAAACTGGATTGCCGCTTCGGCACGGCCGGGGAGTGGACCGAAACAAATCACAGGGTAAATGAAAGGCTGACTGTACCGGAAGGAAAGGAAACACACATATCCGGATGGAATCATATGTTTGTGTTTGTCCAGCGGGCAGGACTGCCGTTATTTGCTTTTGCACCGATCACCGAGGATGACCAGCCGTTCAGTGAAATAGACCAGCAGGCAGACTGGACGCTGGATGAATATAGATATGATATCGGCAAAAATGTCAGTCTGGATGCGGGACAGGAAGCACAGCTTGATATTTGTTTCGGGATAGGCTTTGAGGAAGTATCCGCGGCCACAGCCGGGAAGGAATTGCTGCGCCGGGGTTACAGTGCTTTGCTGAAACAAACATCTGAGTGGCTTGAGGAAAGAGAACAGCCGGCTGCCGACCCCCGGATCAGAGAAATACTGAACCGCAACCTGTTCTTTGCGTTCTTTTTTGCGACGGGGCGGACCGTTGATACCGAAGAGCTCTGCATGGTCACCTCCAGAAGCCCCAGATACTATGTTTCGGCAGCCTATTGGGATCGGGACAGCCTGCTTTGGGCATTCCCTGCGGTGGTAAAGGCGGATCCGGAATATGCGGGAGAGCTGCTGCGCTCCGTATACACCCGTCAGGGTAGAAATTTCGGTGTCCACAGCAGATATATCGACGGCACAGTGCTTGAACCCGGATTTGAGCTGGACGAATTATGTGCTCCTGTGATCGCGCTCAGGCGCTATATCAGGATCACGGGAGACAATGATATCCTGAATGAGGCGATCGTTCAGCAAAGACTGTCGGCGATCGAAAAGCTGCTGAAAAAGAAAAAACATCCGTCTGAGGATCTGTATGAAACATTTTTGCAGCCCACAGATGATCTGCGCCGCTATCCGTATCTGACTTATGATAATGTGCTGGTGTGGGCGGCATATTCAGCTCTTGCGGATATGCTGAACAAACCGGAACTGATGGCGGAGGCGGACAAAGTTCGTGCCGCGATCCGCAGGAACATGATCATTCAAAATAACGGAACGGATATGTTTGCCTGGTCTTCGGATCTGAACGGGCACCGGGATATTTACGATGAGCCGCCGGGAAGCCTGCAGCTGCTGCCCTGGTACGGGTTTGTTCCGTATGATGATCCGGTATGGCTGAATACAGTGAGATCCATCCGCGACCGATCGTATGAGCTGTCTTTTGCGGGGCATCCGGTCAGCGAAATCGGATGTAAGCATGCGCCGCATCCGTGGATCCTTTCCATCTGCAACAGTATGCTTTCCGGACATGCGGATACGGCAATGGCGCATTTGAAACTGTGCGTCATGGATAACGGGATCGCCTGTGAAAGTGTGCATGAGGATAACGGAGCATGTATGACCGGCGCTGCGTTTGCGACCTGTGCCGGTTTCCTGGCATTTGCTTTGATGGAAGCAGCGGAGGGGATCTCATGATCAACGGGATCATTTTTGATTTGGACGGCGTGCTGTGTTCAACCGATGTGTATCACTATCAGGCCTGGAAGATGATCGCGGAGGATATCGGTGTATCCTTTACGGAAGCGGATAATGCCGGGCTGCGAGGCGTCAGCAGGATGGACAGCCTGAATATTCTGCTGGGTGGGAGTGCCGCGCTATATACAATGCAGGAAAAGGAGCTGCTGGCGGAAAGAAAAAACATCCTTTATCGACAGATGCTTTCACAGATGACGGAACATGATATTTCGCCTGAGGTACGCGTGATGCTCAGAAAAATGAAAACAAAATACCGTCTGGGGATCGGTTCATCCAGCAAAAATACGGGCTATATTCTCGCACAGACAAAAATCGAAGCCTTCTTTGATGCTGTTGCAGACGGAAATGAGATCAAAAACAGCAAACCGGATCCCGAAGTCTTTCTTCTGGCGGCCCGTAAGCTGTCACTGCGGCCGGAGGAATGCGTTGTTGTGGAGGACGCGCCCGCGGGCATCGAGGCCGCAAAGGCCGGAGGCTTTATCAGTGTCGCGCTTGGGAAATATGTTGAACCGTGCAGGGCCGATTTTCACATTCGTCAGGTAACAGAATTGATGGGGATATTGCCGTAAGCCATTAATGCAAAACAAGCATTCTGTGCTGTCATCCATCCGGTTTTCACGGGAACAGGGAGCTGCTGCTGAAAAACATCTGCGGCTCCTTTTTGCTGCGGATCATTTCAGGAAATGTTGTACTTTCTGCGGTATGGGGATCGATCCCTGTGCGGAACTGTCAGGGAGGCTTATGCCGGTTGCGGGGCTGATAAGGAGTATTCTGACGTTTTTTCATAGAGCTCCATAGAGCATTAATGTCTTTCAAGCTCGAGTGTTGAAATTTGTCATCAATCATGATATAATGACAATAAGCCCGTATGTAGGCTAGCATGCTATGCATTGATGTATCTGGATGGTATTTTGCATTTTTGTGTAAGCATGTCCCTATTGGAGGAGAAATCGTTAATGCGAATATTTATGCAAGATATATTGGATGCCTTTTCAGAAATAATGTGAAAATGATACTTCCAGCCGCGATATTCTACTGATAAGGAAAGATAAAGCTGGATATTTGGCGACGATTACAGTACGATTTATTTTTGTTATGGATGTTGGGCAAGAAGAAATTTTGTAATTTTCGGGGCAAACAACTAGCGTTATTCATTCTTATAATTTTTAGCAAGCAATAATCAGAAATGAATGAAAATAATTTAGGAGGGGTTAACTATGAAGAAATTTACTGCATTTTTCCTTGCAATAATTCTTGGGTGTTCTTCTGTTTCCTTCTCGTTCGCAGAAGATGAGAATAAGTCCGGAGGAATACTTGATTCGATCGGCTCGTTTTTCACAAATACATGGAACGATGCATCTACTTGGATAGAAGGTGTCTGGGAGGATACAACCGAGTGGGCCGATGGCGCATGGAAAGATGCTACAACGTGGATCAGCGGTGCCTGGGGAAATGCCTCTGTGTGGGTTGAGCAAGCTTGGAACAAATCATCCACCTGGGTAAGCGGTATCTGGGGAGACGCCACCAGTTGGGTATCTAATACGGTTAGCACATGGTGGGCAAACACCTTCTACACTGTAACTGAGGATAGTAATAATGTTTGGGCATGGCTACAAGATAAAGCGGACGGACTAAAGGCTCATGGAACTGATTTACTTGAAAGTGCCAAAACAGCTATTGCTTCTGCAGATGATGAGGTTGAGGAAAATGTCAAGGAATTGATCTTTGCGATGCTTGTCAAACTTGGTATCAACGAAACAGATTCTGAAAAAGTTTGGAATACTATCAAGGCTTATGCAGAGCAAAAAGGGATTTCATCTCTTTCTGCAGCAAAGTTATCCATTCCGTATCTGCTGCAGTTATGCGCGGATAGTGCCGATCAAGCGGATGAAAATTGCATCCCCGCTGTTGCTGTTGCTCAGTATTTGACCGGTATTATTGAGAAATTAGGCGTCAATGATAATGATTATGCTAACGAACTTGTATCTCAGCTAAATGAGACTCTTGCCGGTATTTGATGAGTATTGATTGGAGGGATGCGATATGAAAAAGTTGGTTTCATTGCTTCTGTCGATTATTCTGTTTTCTGGCTGTATTTCATTTGCTCCGGCTTCTGTGGCTGAAGAAGGAGAGAATGCGATGGCTGCGCTATCTGATACCCAGCGGAACTCTGTTGGTGTTTTGAACTATTTGGCTTATTTAACAAAAGAAATAGAAAGTCAAAAGGGCAACAAATTGTATTTGGATGATGCCTATTCTTCTCTATACAACAATACCTATATGAACGCAATCGATGAAGTTACACTTGGTCAGGTCAAGAGTTTATTGACAGCATTATTCAACTTCAAAATGATTGCAACAAAACGCGATCGTCTTGAATATATCTATGAACAAAATCAAGCGCAGGCTATTCGAGATGCTATTCCCAGTCCAATGGATGTGATGAACATTATTTTATCTGGCAGCTGGCAAAAAGCATTGGTTTCTATTGTGTATATGGCGGTTGATTCTATCACAAGCTATAACGCCAGCAAGGGAGCTGCTGACCTGGAATATTTACAGGACGGGTGGGAACTTGACGATAAGGAATCTGAAGTACTCCATTCCGGGCATCTTGATTCAATCGAATATATGTGGGAAATTATTCACGATTATAATCTTCCCGGCGATCTTGCAATCAACGAGGATGATATTGATCGTTTCGTTACTTGGAAGAACAATCCCAATCTTGCGGGGCGTATTCAATTCCTTGAGTCAAACCAATCCGTATACCAAGCCTTTGGTGAATACTGGCTGGTTTTAGCTGAAAGTTATTTTGACCACGGAGATATGGCGAAGTGCTTGGAAGCAGTACACTCTTATGAAAAATACAGTACTCGTATTTTCCGTAAAGATTATCACTATGCAAAAGTTCTTCCGCTTGCAATCACCGCTGCCAGTGAGGCTTTATCAGAAGATCAGTATATAGCAGAAGCCGAAGGATTTGCTTCCCGTATCATAGCAAATTGTAATCAAGAAGATTGGGTACTACGCTATTTTGCTGCAGAAACCTATGTTGAATTAGCAGGGCGTACTTCTGATAATGCTTATCTGCAGAAAGCATATGACATCGCATTGGATAATGTGAACATTCTTGTTCAGGAACAAATTGCCAATAACAATACTTATATGGCAGAAGTCAAGCTCGAAGCTGTCCCTGCAGGATCAACAGAAGCTAAGAAGAAAGAAATAGAGACATATAATAAAGGCCTCCAAGAAGCAAGAAAAACTGCTTTACCTCCGGTCTCAGACGCACTAATGCTAAACTGTGATTTGCTTTTTTCTTTGGCAAAACAAATGAATGTCGATACCGATGAAAAAGCAAAAATTTCCGGGATCCTATTCGGGCATGAAGATGTGTTATTCCTAAACCCCTTTATTAATGATCTGTATGTGTTTGAAGGTGCTTCTGGTATTTCTGCAGATGACATAGATATTCACTTTGACGGAAAAGAAATCAAAGTCTCTGCCAAGTATTTGACAGATGGAACAAAGATTTCTGTTGGAGGGCTGGACAGTAAGACAGGCCGAATCTTCAGCATTGATGACTGGACAATAGAGTCTGTTGAACGAGAACCATCTGCTGATGTAAGTACATTTACTGCAACATTCATTAGCACGACTGCTTCTGACTTTGATTATTCAGAAGGGTCTACCGTCTGGGTCAATCTGAACCCCGCAGGAGACGATCATACTATGAATATGCAATTTCCCTTTAGTGTGATTTCAAAGACAGACTTCCTTATTCCGTATCGCACCTTCCAGAGGATTAAGTAATGAAAGCAAAGTCAATAATTGCTCTGTTTCTGGCAACCCTACTTTTTTCTTCATTCTCTTGCTCAGCAAGTGCAACAACAATTGACGATCCGGCAAAATGGAGAGACGAAAAAAGTCACAACCGATGGACACAGGCAATGATCTTTGGAAATGCATCGTTTATCTCATATAAAGATCAATCTGTAATTTCGAAAGTCGAGATTTTGGAAGATGCTATATTGCTGTGCATTGATCAATACAATTCAAGTTATGCCAACAAACTATCATCTTTGAACAGAAAAGGTGTTCCTGGCCTTCCAAACAGCATAGAAGATATCAATTTCACAGCTGGACCGGATCATCGGAAATATACTCATCTCGGATGGAATCATCATTATTCTGATGACGACCTAAAGTATGGGCATTTTGATGAACGAAGGGTTATTCTTCAAAATGCTGTTGAGTTTGTTTTCCATTTTTCTCAATGCTGTTCATCTGCGGAACAGGTTGAAAAAATGCTGGATGCCATGTGTAATTTGCTTTATGTCACGCATATTCTTGGTGACAGATTTCACAGCAAGGTATACTATGGTGCTAAATTGACTCTTCTTTTAGCTGATGACAACAACGATTCAGAAACTGTGATCAATGAACTACGGAAAAGTTTATCAGTGTTGTTCCCAAATCAAAAAAGTACAGTCCGTAAAATTGACAGAAAACTTAAGGAAATTTCAAATGCAATAGTGCTTTCTCATCGAAAATATTCTGAAAAAGACAAGTGGCGAGAAATTGACTCTGAATATGCTGAGAAGATTAAAAACCTGTTAAGGGACAATCTTCCGGATCTGCTAAAACAACAAAATTGGTTTACAAATGCATTCTCACTTGATAACTGGAATGGAATATGACCATCATGAATGCGTCCGGCAGCATGCCGGTCGTATTCCTTTTTTCTGTTATCAAAGAATATCCGAAAAATCGTTTCCAAAGGAGATGCAAGTACATTGAAAAAAGGACGAAGCGCTTATCTGGTAACTAAAAGCCTGAAGCAGTACCTGAGCGCGTCTATCATCACCATGGCGGTGTTCAACTTGAATACCATGGTGGACGGTATCCTGATGGGCAATTTTCTGGGGCCGGACGCGCTGTCCGCCATTAACCTCTGCCTGCCGGTGACCAATTCGATCGCCGCTCTGGGCATCCTGCTCACAGCCGGCGCCGTGTTGATCTCCGCGAACGCGCTGGGGCAGATGGACAGGGGGAAGATGCATGAAGCCTTCACGCTTTCCTCTGTTGCCCAGTGGGCGGCCGGCCTTTTGCTGCTGTGTGTTTCAGCGCCGCTTGGCAGCGCGCTTGCCGGTCTGGTGTCCGGCGGCGGCGAGCTGGCGCCGCTGTGTGAAAAGTATATCCGGGTGCTGCTGACCGGCAGCGTGGTGCTGATGTACGCCAACGCCTTCGGCTCCTTTGTTCAGGTGAACGGCTATCCGAAGGCCGTCACCGTCATCATGAGCCTCAGCGTGATCGTCAATATACTGCTGGATGTGCTGCTGGTGGGGGTGCTCGGCGTGGATATCAGCGGCTCTGCCTGGGCTTCTGTGGCGGGCAACCTGGTGAGCGTCCTCTGTCTCATCGTGTTCGCTCTGCGAAAGAAGGGCATGCTGAAGCTGAGCTTCCGCATCAAAAAACCGCTTGCGAAAATGGGTGAGATCATTGCCAAAAGCGTGCCCCAGATGCTGGGCGTCGTTTCGATCATGGTGCTGCAGGTGATCTGCAATTCCTTCATCCGCACGGCGCAGGGAAAGGAGGGCGTGTTCGTGCTTTCCGTGGGATACAGCCTGCTGGGGATCAGCAGCATGGTGTCCTCCGGCATGAGCAGCGCTTTCACGGCCATCGGCGGCACCATGATGGGCCAGAAGGATCATCAGGGGCTTCGCTACCTCTACCGCAGGGGCATGATGATCTGCCTGCTGACCGGCATCGGTTTCCTGCTGCTCAGCCTGCTGATCCCCCGGCCGATCGCGGGGCTGTTCGGCGCCGATACAGAGGAACTGCTGGCGCTTGCCGCCCGCGGCGTTCCGATGATCTGCACCTTTATTCTCATGATCACCGTGGTGCTTCCCTGCTCCATCCATTATCAGGTGATCGGGCGGTTCACGCTTTCCTCCGTGAGCAATCTGTCGATCGTCGCGTCGGCGCTGGTCAGCTTCCTGCTGGTGTCCGTCACGCTGCCCGCGGAAAACATCTGGCTGGCTTTCCCGCTGTCATGCGTTCTGTGCCTGCTTACCGTTGCCGCCGGCGCGGCGCTGGTCAGGCGTTCCGCCGGAAACAGGGTGACCTTCCCGGATCTTGTTCCGGACGCTGAAACCGAGGTGCGTAAGCTGGACCTGTCCGTAGCCTGCACGGAGGAGGGCTGCAGAAAGGGGATCCGGGAGATCCGGAGCTGGCTGAACGACAGCGGCTACGGCGCGCTGAGCATGAAGATCGCGCACTGCATGGAGGAGCTGCTGCTGAACTGCATCCGGCACTCCGGCGGGAACGCGGATCACGATATCGATGTGCTGATCCGCGGGGACGGCCGGGAAGTGACCGCCCTGCTGAAGGACGACGGCATTCCCTTCAACACATCCGGCTGCCTGGCCGGAAACAAGACCTACGGCCTGATGCTGGTGCGGCATTACTGCGGGAACATTGAGTATAACTACTCCTTCGGGCAGAATATGACCATGCTGAAATGGTCACTTGCGGAACCGGAAACAAAATGACCGTCCGCCGGCTGTGCTGACAGACGGATGCTGTATATCGAAAAGGAGCCGCTGCGGAAGACAAGATCCGCAGAGGCTCCTTTTTAACAGATAAGTCAGGAAAATGCTGATGAATTTGCGCTGCCTTTTGCATGATCCCCGGCATGCCCTTCACAAAAAAGCGAAAACCGGGAAAGCACCGGGCAGGAGCGGTCGCGCTCCCGCGCGGCTCAAAGGCGCGGCCTGCCATGATCGCCCGGATCGCCCTTTATTTCCGCTTTACGGGGATCCATACGGCGGAATGGTAGTCCGGCGCGTCCTTGTCCGGGCAGGCGGGATCGTACCATTCCACATTCGCGTTTCCGTTAAGCTCAAACCCGGGATTGCCGGGCAGCCATTCGCGGTAGATCTGTTCGCTGAGAGACTGGATGGCATCGGGCAGGGGGCCGACTGAATCAAATACGGCCCATTCCCCCTCGTCAAAGGCAAAGAGCGTCATGCCTTCCGGCACGGGGCCGCCCCTGTATTCGCCGCCGATGATATACCGGAGCTTCCCTTCCTTTTCGCCGTCTATACAGATGCCGTAGTCACCGATATGATGATCCGCGACGGCCTGCTCAAACGCGTTCGCGGGGGCATTGCCGCGGCTGAGGCCGGATACATACCTGCGGAATATCTCGTCCCAGAACAGTGGGATCTCCGCGTTGCCCGTCTCAACGGCAAACTCCCGTTCAAAACCGATCACCTGCAGACCTGCTTTGCTTACGATTCGACAGTCCATTTTTGTACCTCCTGTGATCGACAGTTGAATGCGAAGAGGAAGAAACTTTTTGAAGTGCGCTTCGCGGTTCCGGATCTGGGAAGGCGTGGCGCCGTGGAACCTTGTGAAGGCCTTCGTGAAACTTTCGGGAGTGTCATAGGCGTACTTGAAAGCAATGTCGATGATCTTTGCTTCGCTGCCGTACAGGTCCAGCGCGGCCAGATACAGTCTTCTGCTGCGGATGTACTCTCCGATACCGTAACCGGTCACCGCTGTGAAGCCCTTCTGCAGATACATGGCCGACACATGCACGGCATTGCCGACATCCTGTACACAGATGTCGTTGAGCAGGTTGCTTTCCATATAGTCTATCGCTTTCCTTATGCTTGTTATCCACTCCACTTTCGTTCCCTCCTCCTTTCACAGGCAGTATATCATCCGGCGGGCATGCTGTCCTGTCATTTTGCATCAGGATCTGTCCGCTCAAACGGATCCCGGGCTTTCGGACGCGGCTTTGCGGGCGGCGGAAAAACGAGTTCGGTCGTTTTATGACCTTATATGTCAAGAAACGCGCGCAGCTCTCTCAGGTTGTCTTCGGATACATGATCCGCGTCGCTTTTCAGCAGCTCAAGCATCCGGTCATCCTGCCCGGAACGCTGTTTTTTTGATCCCAGCCCCTTTATCAGCATGGAGATCAGCAGCTTATCCATACCGTTCAGCCGGCTTCGGTCCAGGCCTCCCTGAAGCGTAAAAAGCGCGGTGCTGTCCGGGATGGATGTGACCTTTCGCACCTCATCCGTCTGCGTTCCGGTATCGCACAGCCCCACGCCGCAAACAACGGGAACGGAAAACCGTTTCGCAGTCTGCTTATACCCTTTGATATTACTTGCATGGATCCATCCCATATATATGACCGGGCTGCCTTCGGACAAGGATGCCGGAACCTTATCCGCCGGAAAAACAGGCTTGCCGGTCATTTGCCCAAGCATTTCCGCGTAGCGTCTGGTATGCCCGTTTTTTGATGTGTACAGGATCGCCGAAAATTCTGTCATTCTGATCACCTCTGTCATTATGCTCTGCAGGGTATATCCATGCTTACCTGCCGCCCGCTGTCCAGTAACCGTTATAGCGATAGCCGTCGTGACCGCCGGTAAGAAGCTGTTCCGACAGGGTAAAGCCGTTATTCTTCAGCGCTCGGACGCGCTCCACAGCATAGACAGGCCCTTTTGTTACGATGCCGCGGGTGCCGAGCAGCTCATCCGTATACGGCAGGATCAGCCCGAATATTTCCGTCAGCACTGCTTCGGTTTCATATCCGCTCCCTACATCTACCCGCAGGATGCACATGCCGTCAAAAGCGTCCTCAGACGCGCGGCGGCAAAGCTCTGCCGTTCCTATGATGCGGCTGCCGCTCCGCTCCGTGATCGTCATTCGGGCAAACCATCCGTTTTTGTAGGAATATGCCCAGAAATCCATTGCTTCCTTCATGCGCTCGGGGGTCGTGTAATAAAAATTATCCCCGTTGCAGTTATCGCTGTTGAAGAAGGGCAGAGCGTTCCGGTCGCTGTATACGGCAAGCAGCCCCTCAAGATCCTCCGCGCCGGTGAGCCGCAGCAGATAATGCTCGCTTTTCAGCTCGGGACATTTTTCGAAAATACTCATATCAAAACCCCTCCTCTGCATTCCGGGTCGTTTTCAGATATTCCTCAAGGCGCTCCATGCCCATCGTCATTTTCCGGAAAAGACGGAAGTACTCCCCGATCTCTTCATCCGTGAAATCCCCGAAAAGCGCTTTATGTACACCGGTCTCCATGCTGGCGCTGTTTTCTATGATGCCTTTTCCCTGATCTGTCAAATGGACGCAAAGCGTTCTCGCGTCGCTTTCCGAGGGCATCAGCTTTACATACCCCGCGTTATTCAATGACGCGGCCAGTTTTTTCACATTCTGGCGTGAACAGCCCATATGCTTTGCCAGCACCGACAGGGTGGGCACCTCCGGCAGAGCCGCGGTGATCACGAGCAGAAGCCATTGCTTGCTGCTCACTTCCCCGAGATATCTGTCCATGATCGCGTGAAGCCGGTTTTCCAGAATAAAGACGCCGGAGTAGATCATTTTCTTTTTCCATCGCAGGTCCATTTCCATTATGAGGCATTCCTCCTGTTCCGCTGATGCCGGTGATGACAATGAAACAGCCACATTGGTAACTTGTTACCAATACGACCATTATATCAGCCTGCCGCCGATGTGTCAACCGGCCGGAAGAAACAAAAGCGTAATGGGGAACGGGGGCGAGGGTGTTTTCCGATCCCATATTCACCGGATGCACAACAGGCCCGTCCGTCTGCTTGAAAACATTTCCTGAAATGAAAAGATAACAGGCGAAATGCCGCCGACCTGTCCGTATCTACAACATAATATGCCATATAGGTATCCGGGTTAGTGTAAAATATTTCTGGGAGAATTGAAGAAGCGAGAGGAAACGAGCAACCGAGGGATCTAAGAAGAACAAGGAATGTGAGAAGACGATAGCATCAGTAACAAATGCCGGAGTCCCGGAATCCGCAGGAGCGTAGCGACTAAGGATTCCGGGACTCCGGCGGGCAAAATTTTTTCGGGGATAAACAAAAAGAAGATCCCATCTTTGTGTTAGACTTAATATGCTCAAATACCAAGTCAGAAAGAGAGGATCTTCCATGAACATTATACAACAGATTGTGGTCAAAGCGGTAGAGGAAATTATCGAAACAATCAAGGTTCATCGGACGGCCGGAAGCTCCGTACGGATCCCGCTTGCGGCTTCACGGTGATCACATTGCGGGAAGGCCGAGGAGCTCGCTGATGAACTGCACAAAATCGTGTGCCTCCGCGGAGGAGGAGATCACGATGGGCCCGGAGGAGGAAGAGGAGGTGATGGTGAGACAGAGGGTATATCCGTCTCCGGCAAGGGGGATCAGCGAATCCCAGAGGATGCACACGGAATAGAATACCGTAAGCGACTGCATCTGATCCACATCCCGCCACAGATACATCTCGCCGTTTTCCTGCTCGTTGGTGCCCGTCAGGGAAAGCGTACCTTCATCCGCGCTGTAGTACAGAAGGATCTGCCGGTCGCTGTTATCCTGAGGAAGGGTTTCCGGGCTGTCAAAGCCGTCCATGGAGAGGATCGCGCTTTTGATCACCTCATAGCAGCCTTCCCCCAGCGCGGGTACGCACACGGCGCACAGAAGGCATACGGCAAGCAGCAGGGACACTGTTTTTTTCATCATTTTTTCTTCTCCTTCGAATTAAGCCATCATTGACCGTCTGCAAAACGGATGTACAGGCTTCTCTGGCGGTTTTTTCCGTCTTCCGTCCTCCCGTGCCTGTCACGCAGAACGGAGCCGCCGATACCAAACATCCCCGCGCGGAGACAGGATCATACGCCCGGGGAAGCGCGTTAGTGTGCCCGGCGGCGCACGTTTCTGAAGGGTGAAAGACCCGGATCTGTCCGGCAACGGGAAGAAGACAGCCGAAGGCAGGGGAGCTCATCGCGGGGCGGGATCTGAAGGAAGCCGGATGCGGGAACAGATCGACCACGGACAACCCTTTGGCCTGATGTACAGAAATCTCCTATAAGGCCGGCTGCAAACCCGCGGGTATTAGGGTGTGTTTCTAGGGTGTGTTTCTAAATTCAAAACGATGCATTTTCAGCATCTTTTCCGTCATTTCTGCGTTGTCGAACCTCGATTTACCTCCAGTAAACCTTCGGTTCTTCGCCTTGAACTGACGGAAAATCTGCTTGAAACTGCACATTCCTCATTTTAGAGACACACCCTAGGCCAGTCCCTTCAGATATTCCTCCACATTCAGATACTCGACGTTATCACTCCGGGTATGTTCACCGCGATAGATCACATATCGCCCTGTGATCGTACCGTAGCGATGCTCGCAGGCAGCACATTTATCAGGATCAGTCAAATGCCTGTATTGCTGCGGAACGACCTCTTTGCTGTATTTCACCTCATAGATTTCGCAGGACAGAGAATCGGGATCGAAAACGACCATATCGAATTCGCCGACAGCAAATTGCAGCTGAAACACTTCTTTGTTTGGTTTTGCGATCTTCGTTTCGAGCACGACGATATCTTCCAACATACGCCCCTGAACGGTGCTCATGACACGATCAATGACACGGCTGCGCTCCGCAACGGACAGTTCATTGAACTTCTCATCCAGGAGCATGGCGTCAACAAGCGCCTTTACCTGTGCATAGCGCAGGCCGGGCTGGCTGATAACGATCTTTTTCTCCCTGTCGTTGACATTGGGAAGATGAAGCTGATCGATTTCCATGATAAGGTCAAGCAGAAGCAGGTATTCACGGATCTGACAGGCATGTGTGTCGTCAACATCGATCGTCTGTTCTTCCTTTTCCAGAATGTCCAGCATCTTTTTGACGGAGGACAGCACGAAGTCCCGGTCAATATTGCTCATGAGGTCAAACGGCGCCTCTCTGTCATGCAGAAGGTTGCGGGCTGCGCCGGAAAGCGCATTGGATGTGAATGTTTGCGTCAGAACTTCTTTGGTGAAGCGGTGGTTGATGTCTTCCACTGCACGATTGATGGCGCCTGTCAATTCACCTTTATGATACAACTCATACAGCTGACGGAAATGGCCTCCATCCTGATAGTATTTCAATGAATGCTGAATGTTTCGGGCAATGGCGGTATCAATATATTCATCAGCACTTTTCTTCGTGGCGAAGGAGGAAGATTCATTATAATGCACGCCGCCCATGCTCATGGTGCCGCCATAGCGGATGAACTCCTCCACGCCCTTAATGCCGAGAACGCTTTCAAACTCCCGATAGGAAATGAAGGTGGTATGCAGCATGATGCAGCGATCATAGAGCTGTTCAGATTCCGCGAAGATGAAGCCCAGGGAATCCGTGCCGGATAAAACGATCTTCATGCCGGAACCGGCATAGATATCCGAAAACAAAGCAGCACCCTCGATAAAGTCCTTCATCAGCGTCACTTCATCAATGAACACGTAGGTATAGCCTTGCTGCTCAAGGGATTGCAGGTCTGTATTGATACCGGACAGAGTATCAGATGAGTTGATCTGGATGAAGGCGGCCTTTGCCAACTGCTCCGGCGTCATATCCAACACAAGCTGGCGGATCAGGGTCGTTTTGCCGGTTCTGCGAAGGCCATACAGGATGAATACCCGGTCGTAAATATCGCCAAACGCATATTCCCTGAGCTTTTCATAGCACTCGCGATGCCTGAAACCTTTTGCAGGCAAAGCCCAATTCTGCAGCTGCTCACCGATCCGCACATAAGTATGGAATGAGCGAGCTGTTTTCTTCCCGGCTGCAGGCCTTGATTTCGGCATGGACATTTTCAGCTGCTTCAATTCCGCTTCCAATGTCTTACGTTTTTCGATCTGCGCACGAAGCTCGTCCACTCCGTTATAGTCGATATATTGTTCGATGCGCTTTCCGTCAGCAGTATAGCGATGATAATAATAAGTTCTGCCCTTGACCTTTTTTGCCGCAACGGAACCGGGCGGCAGCGCGGCTATTGCCCGTTCAAGTTCTGAAATCTGCCCGATGATCTCAACCTGTTCCATAACGGCACCTCCATATCGCGGTTATCCCAATTATACCCCTTATATTCATGCATGTCAATTGGGATAACTGAAACGGTACGGCTCACGCATGAGTTGAAGAAATTGAAGGTTTACTGAATGTAAATCGAAATTTCTGCAGGATGGAGATGTTGGAAAAGGCACCGCTCAGCGTGCTGACGAATTGTGCGGTATTGCCT
>CALGBY010000031.1 GCA_937886445.1 uncultured Clostridia bacterium
TTGTTTTCTTGACTGTGCTTGTTTGCCTACCGCATTTTTAAATGAGATGACCCTGAGGCGGATTTGTATACCCCGGGATCTGCGCGGAACCGTGATAACGCCTGTGAAACAGGAACGGGACCGGCGGACGGGCGCCTGAACGGCAAACCAAGTTATGGTTGCAACCCTGCGCCTGAGGATGTATAATACCAGCAGTATATTGCTTTTATGCAGCAGGGATGCAGCGTTCGTGAAAGGAGATACAGCGGATATGTCAGTGGGTTTGATGTATTCAGTAGCCGTTTTTTTCTGCCTTCTGGTCAATATGGTGATTACGGGCAGGGCGCTTTCATTGCGCCGGCGCGGCATGAAGGATGACCATCTGCTGATGCTGCTGCTTTTTTTTATCGGCTTTTGCGTTATTGATCTGATCTGGGGCCTGTTTTACGACAATTCCGGTGTGTTCTGCTCCCTTACCGGCCTCGTGCTGTCCTCCTATGCCTTTCACATCATGTCCGCTCTTTCCGCCTGCGTATGGGGCGGGTATATGATACACTTTACAGGGGCAGACGGTAAAACGAAGCTCATATTGAACACCCTGCGTTACTGTCTGCTTGCTGCGCAGATCATTTTGCTGATCTTCAATCTGCTCAGCGAAAATGTGTTCCGCGTTTTTGAAGTTCCTCAGGCTCCGGGAAGCTATGAATATGCAACGGGATCTGCCAGACCGGTATTGTTCTGCCTTCAGATGAGCAATTATGTGATCCTGATGGCTTATTCACTGAGCCGCATTTACAAAAACAGCGAGCGCAGCCTGCACGCCAAGGTGATCTTTTATTCTGTTATCCCGCTCATTTTCGGCTTTATGCAGCTGCTTCGCCTGAATGTATCGATGTACACCTTCGGCTTTACCCTCTCTTCAGTCGCGATCTATATATTCTATGTGACAGATACGAGAGAACGCCAGCTCATCAGCGAAGCGGACAGACAGAGCCGGAAGAACAACGCGATCATACAAAGCATATCAAATGATTATGAGGCGATCTATTATGTCGATACCGCGGCCGGTACTTTTGATATCCTGTACAGGATGGCGGACGGCAGCATAAAAAGCGTAAGCAGGAACGATGATTTCTTCGAATATGCACGGAGCGGCATCGCGAAAACTGTTTACGGCGAGGATCTTGAGAAGGCGGCCGGGATGCTGACACAGTCCCATATCCGAAAAGAGCTTGCGGACAAGGATGCGTTTTCCTTCACCTGCCGGATCATGCTGCGCGGAGAACCGGTCTTCTGCGAAGTGCGCTGTGTGCGCTCCGCGCTTGAAGACCGGGGAGAGGAAAAGCTGATATTCGGTGTACGCAATATCAATGAAGCGGTCCGCGCCCAGACAGAGCAGAACAGGCTGCTTGAAAACGCGCTGGAGAGCGCCCGTTCGTCCGACCAGACCAAAACAAGCTTCCTCTTTAATATGAGCCATGATATCCGCACACCCATGAACGCGATCATCGGCTTTACCGGTCTTGCCAAGAAACATATCAATGACACGGAACGCGTGAAGGAATGCCTTGAAAAGGTGGAAAGCGCCGGCGACCAGCTGCTTTCACTGGTAAACGATGTACTTGATATGTCCAGAATAGAATCCGGCAAGGTGATCATCAATGAAAAGCCTCTGTATATCAATAAATGCGTCGATGACCTGATCAGCGCGGTGGGAAACAGCGCGAGGGAAAAGAATATAGAACTGATCTGTGATACCTCAGACAGCTTTGCCCATCCGTGGATCTACGCGGATGAACTGCGATTGAACCGCGTTATGATGAATATTCTGAACAACGCGATCAAGTTTACAAAGTCCGGCGGGAAGGTAGTGTACACCGTAAGTGAAAGCGCGTCGACCGAAAAAGGCAGGGTGCATTACCGCTTTTGCGTAAACGATAACGGGATCGGCATGAGCAGGGAGTTCATGTCTCACCTGTACGAGGCGTTTTCCAGAGAACAGAATTCAGCCGTGAACGGTATTCAAAGCACCGGCCTCGGCCTGACGATCACAAAGGAACTGGTAACGCTGATGAACGGCACGATCGATATTCAGAGCACGCTGGGAGTGGGTACCGATGTGACCGTGGATTTTGATTTCCGGATCGCGATGGAAGACGGGCCGAAAACACACGCGCATGCGGAGAACGATCTTGCCGTACTGAAGGGAAGGTACGCGCTGGTCGTTGAGGATAACCCGCTGAACCGTGATATCGCGCTGGATATTCTGGAAGACTACGGAGTAACGGCCGATACTGCTGAGGACGGGACAGCGGCGCTTCAGAAATATGCCGATATCCTTCGTACCGGTTCAAAAATGTATGATTTTATCCTGATGGATATTGAGATGCCTGTTATGAACGGCTACAAGGCCACCGCTGAGATACGAAACATGAGCGGCATCGGCGGAACACATGTGCCTGTTATCGCGATGACGGCCAATGCCTTCCGGGAGGACCGGCAGCGGGCACTGGAGGCCGGTATGGACGCGTATATTGCAAAACCGATCAACCCCGAGTCGCTTGCCGCCATACTTGCCGGTCTGATCCGGAAATGATCGGGATATCCGAGTAGAGTGATCTCATATACGGAAAAGAGGATCTGCAGTTCAAAGGACCGCGGATCCTCTTTTGAGATATGCCCTCGGGATGAAAATGTTATGCCCGAAAGATGAAAGAGTCAATTTAACCCGGAAAGATAGATACTCTCAAGCTTTTTCGCGAATGTCTGTATCCCGAAGCCGGAGGTCTCCGCGATACCGGACAGATCCGAACGCTCCGGTGTTTCCCTGAGCGCCTCATCCGCCCATACCTGAGTGCTTTCTATAGAAAGACTGCGTACGAGGGGAGAAATGACCACATCCTTTGTGATCCTGTCGGATATCAGGCAGGGCAGTCCGGCTGTCTGCGCTTCAATAAGGGAAAGCGGCGCTCCTTCCCAAAGAGAGGGAAACAGAAAACAGTCCGCCGCCTGCAAAAGCGCGTTCACATCGTTACGGCTGCCCAGCAGGCGCACATTTTTTCCGATGCCGAGAGCGCTGATCTTTTGGAGGATCGCTTTTTCCATCGAGCCGGAGCCCACGATCAGAAGCACGCTGTTTTCCTGCTTTTTCAGTATGCCGGCAAAAACATCCAGCAGAAAAAGATGGTTTTTCGCTTCGTTCAGACGGCCGACATGGATATATACCTTTTTGCCCTCAAGCCCTTCCTGCGCCCTTGTGCTTTCGCGCAGCAGGGGATCAAAACGGAATACCTGCGTATCCACCGCGTTGCCCAGTATCAGGCATTTTCCGTTTTCTATGCTTTTTTTGCCGAAAAGCCATTCGCCCGCTTCTCTGGAGCACGCGATGCAGCGATCCGCCTGATAACGGAGCGGGTACTGCAGAAGCGTTTTGAACAGCGCTGAAAAGCCTTTGCCGTTGGAGGTACTGTGGCTGTGTACCAGCGTTTTTACACCGAAACGCTTCGCGATGGGCAGATATACGGAGGCGTAGCTGCGGATGTGAGAGTGGAGAACGGTGATCTCCGGATGCTCGCGGAAAAAACGCTTCCACATGGAGCGGATCTTTATCACATTAAAGCCGCTGAAGCGCGGAAAATGGAATACTCTTCCGCCCATTGCGATGATCTCATCTTCGTGGGGCTGCTTTTCCGGAGTGTGCACGATAAAATCGAACTGCACCCTGCTTTTGTCGATCGCTTTATAGCAGTTGACGACCATGGTCTCCACACCGCCGGTCCTCAGACTGACTACTACCTGAGCTACCCTTACCATTCGCGCCCTCCTTTCCGCATATTCCCGTATATCATAACGCAAGAGGAGCGCGTTATCAAGCAAAACCGAAACAAAATCACACCTTTTGGAATGAATTGCGGAACAGAAAAGGAAAATCGCGAAAAGCAGAAATTCGGATTTAACAGAATTGTAATCACTGAATAACGGTATATATGTGTTATAATTAAATTGTATATTTCTGTACTTCTCCGTTTACGGAGCGTCGGGAATGCCTGCAACGGAACCGAAAGGAAACAGAAAGAATGAAACTGACTTTTTGCCCGCTCTTCAGCGGATCGAGCGGGAACGCGCTTCTGGTATGCGGCGGAAACACCCGTTTGCTGATCGACTGCGGCATGACCGGAAAACAGATATGCGGCGCGCTTGAAAGTGTGGGTGCATCGCCTGATACACTGGACGCGATCCTGATCACGCATGAACACAGCGATCATGTCAAAGGCGCCGGTGTGATGAGCCGCAAATATCATCTGCCGGTTTACGCGAACGAACCCACATGGAATGCGATGGCGAAATGCGTTGGAGAGATCGGATACGATAATGTACGCTTTTTTGAAAGCGGAACGGATCTGCTTCTCGGAGATCTGTGCGTACATTCCTTCCAAACGCCTCATGACGCGGCGGAATCCGTTGGTTTCCGCGTCTCCTACGGAAACCGGAGCATCGCCGTGGCTACCGATATGGGTCATATGCTGAAACGGGTGTTTGAGGAGATCCGCACAGCGGATCTTGTGCTGCTGGAAAGCAATCATGACCCGCGGATGCTGATGGAAAACCCTCATTATTCCTCCGCGCTCAAACGCCGCATTCTGGGCAATCAGGGGCATCTGTGCAATGAGGTGTGCGCCAAAACGCTGGTCAAGCTATGCGAATCCGGAGTAAAAAGGGCGATCCTGGGTCATCTGAGCGGAGAAAACAATACGCCGCAGCTCGCAATGGATACCGCTCTTGAGATCCTGACAGACAGCGGGGCTGTGCCCGGGAGAGATATCGCGGTGGATATGTCCTGGCGCGACAGGCCCGGCAATGTATATACGCTTGAATAGGCAAAGGAGATCATATGAAAATCACGGTTTTGGGCTGCTACGGCCCCTATCCCGCGCCCGGAGAGGCAACGAGCGGTTATCTGATCGAATGCGCCGGAAAAAAGATCCTGCTGGACTGCGGCGCCGGTGTATGCGGAAAACTGATGGAAAGGTGCTCTCCGGAGGAACTGGACTTGTTGGTCTTCTCTCATCTGCATTATGACCATATGAGCGACGCGAGTGTTCTGGGTTATTATTACCAGCTGCACGGCGGCGTACTGCCGGTTTGGCTGCCGGGTGAGGAACAGAGCGCGAGGAGAAGTATTCTGGATGTGCCGATGTTTTCTCTGAACGATATGAAGGATGAATGGGAACTGGACGGCATCCGTTTCTTGACTGTTCCGGTATGCCATCCCGTGCCCTGCCGCGCCGTGAGGATCGAAGCGGACGGCAAGGTATTCGCTTTTACCGGTGACAGCAATATCTGCCCGCGGCTTGAGGATTTCTGCCGCGGGGCGGATGTGCTGTTTGCCGACAGCGCGTTCACCACAGCCCAGTGGGGAGAAGGCAAGCCGCATATGAGCGCTGCTCTCTGCGGAAAGCTGGCGGCTGCCGCCGGCGTGAAAAAGCTGTACCTGACGCATCTCAATCCCGGTAACGATACTGAACAGCTTGTCCGCGAGGCCGGGGAATACTTCCCGAATGTATCCTGCGTATATCCCGGTATGACCTGTCCGGTATGAGCAGGTATACGGCGTTTTTTACCGAAAGACCGCTGGTGGCTCTGAGCCTGTGCTACGGTATGGGTGTGCTGCTGGGCTTTCGAATGGAATGGATGCCTGTATGGGCCGCCGCGGGTCTGCTCTGCGGCGCGGCGGCTGCAGTTATCCTGTTTTTAATGAAGAAAAGCGCGCTTCCCGGCGTTTGCCTTTCGATACTTTTTCTGGGCATCCTGCTTGGCGGTGCCGCGGCGAACCCGTCCCTGCCTGCCGAGGGGCGCTGTACAGTGTACGGTACGGTGAGCGGTTCCGTCAGGACGGACGACAGCGGCAAGAACAAAGTCTATCTTGAGGATGTTTTTTTGACCGATGAAAACGGTGTGAGTGTAAAGGCCGGGAAGGCCTATCTCACACTGGCACCCGACACGGAAGGCCTTGTTCTGGAGGACGGACAGGTCATCCGGACGGAAGGAAGGGTCTATTATCCGTCAGGGCGTGAAAACCCCTATGGCTTTGATTTCAGGGAGTACCTGCTCTCAAAGGGCTGCGGCTACGGGATCACCGTGACAGGAGACCCCGTTATCGCGCCGGAGCGGAAAACCGGTGTATCGGGCTTCTTTCTGCGCCTGAGAGAAACGATGGCGGATAGAGGAAGGGAGATCTTCGGCAGCGAAAGCGCTTTGCCGCTCGCGCTGATCCTGGGGATCAGGGACGAGCTGCCCGATGAAACGCAAAGCTCCTTCTCAGACGCCGGTGTCGCGCATATTCTCGCGGTATCCGGTCTGCATGTATCTCTGCTGGCCGGTGTGCTGATGCTGCTGCTTCGCAAAATGCACCTTTCGCCGCTGGCGATCCTCTGTGTGACCGGTGTTTTTCTTCTGGTATACTGTGCGCTGATCGGCTTTTCGGCGCCGGTGGTGCGCGCGAGCGTGCTGACAATGATCGTGCTTTTTGCCCCGCTCGCGAAGCGGAGGACGGATCCGCTCACCTCACTTGCAGCGGCTTTTCTGATCCTCTTGCTTATCCGCCCGGCCGATCTTTTTACACAAAGCTTCATCCTGTCCTTCAGCGCGGTGCTGGGCATCATCCTCTTTGGCGACCTTTTCAAAAGCTTTGTTCCGCGAAACAGGATACTGGCCAGGCTGTGGAGCTTCTGGCAGACGACATTCGCCGCCTCGTGCGGCGTTGCGCTTTCCTCTGTATGCTGTTTTCATTCTCTGTCGCTCATCGGCTTTGTGATCAATCCGTTTGTGTGTGCCTTTATCGGCATACTGCTGCCGGCGTATGCGGTGATCTTTGCCGTGGGCTGGGTCTGGCTTCCGGCCGGGCGTTTTCTGGGCACGCTGATCGGCTTTGTTACACGGACATTTACAGAGGCGATCGACCTGATCAGCCGCGTTCCCGGCGCGGTGATAAATGTGCGCACGCCGCCGGTGCTGTGCATGATCCTTCTCGTGGCTGGTATGATCCTGCTTACGCGTTATTCTGTCATTCGCAGGAAGATCCGTCTGCCTGCCGCCGGCGCGCTGATCCTATCATCTGTTCTGATATTCATTTTCAGCCGCGATACCGGTTTGCGATACATCCAGCTGTCCTCCGGGCAGGCGGATTGCGCGGTCATTACCGACGGAAATGAAACCGTGGTACTGGATACGGGAGAAGACGGGGGAGACCTGAGCAGCTATCTGCTTTCATCGGGTCTGTCTGCCGATACCGTGGTGATCACACATTTCCATTCGGATCATACCGGGGGAATAAAGAAACTGATCGAAAACGGGGTCCGTATCGGAAAGGTGTATTATGCCGCCGGTGCTCAGGAGCATGCCGATGACGGAAGCGCGGATTTTCTTGAATTACTTCGGGACGCGGGCATTCCCGTGCGGGAGATATCCAGAGGAGATGTGTTCTCAACGGAACGCGTACGTTTTTCGGTGCTCTGGCCGGAAAGAGGAAGGCAACAGCCCGGCGCGGACGCGAATGATTATTCTTTGGCAATGATGATCGACCTGGACGGAACGGAAATGCTTCATATGGGTGATCTGTCCGGGATCTATGAGCTTTACGCGGCAAACCCTGCCGATATTCTCAAGGTGGCACACCACGGAAGCGGATCCAGTACAGGCGAGGCGTTCCTGAGTACTGTTTCTCCCGAAACGGCACTTATCACTGCCGCTTCCTTCAGGACTAATCTTCCAAACGAGCGTACGCTTGAAAGGCTCAGAGCGGCAGGCGCGGTCATCTACCGTACAGATGAGGACTGCGCGATCGAGATCCGTTTTGAGAACGGAAGCTATACCGTGAATACATATAAGAGGAAACGATGAATCACACTCAGTTTTTTGCCGCCTGCAGCGCCGGACAGATCCGGAATGTATACCTTTTTGAAGGTGAGGAGGAGCTTACCAAGGCGTCTGCGCTGGATGCGCTGCGAAACGCGTGTCTGAAGGATACCGAGCTTCCCGAAATGAATGAGACCGTGCTGACGGACCCGGACGCGGATACCCTGATCGCGGCATGTGAGACACTGCCTTTTCTTTCGGAGAGAAGGCTGGTCACCGTGCGGGAATGCGCCATGCTGATACCGAACGGAAAAACCAAAGAATATGACGCGGATGATGCGGCGGAACGCCTGAAGGAATATCTGCCCGGAATATCGCAGACGACCTGTCTGGTTTTCTATGTGCGCGGTAAAGCGGACAGCAGAAGAAAGCTGTACGGCGCGGTAAAAAAGCGCGGAGAGACTGTTCAGTTTGACACACTGGATGAGAATGAGCTGGCCAAATGGATCATCAAGCGTTTCCGGCTTCACGGAAAAAATGCGGATGCGTCGGCTGCTCAGGCACTGTGGTTTACAAGCGGAAAGGATCTGACACTGCTCAGCAATGAGATCGATAAGATCTGCGCGTACGCGGGCGATCAGGATACGGTGACGGAGACCGAGATCGCGGCGGTGGCCACACAGACGACTGAGTATAAGGTGTTCGATCTTGCGGATACCCTGCTGAGCGGGAACGGGAAAAAAGCGTTTTCCCTTTTGAGAATGCTGGAGCGGGACGGAGAACAAAGCGTATACCTGCTCAGCCTGCTCGGAAGACAATGCCGTCAGATGCTGTATGTGAGGGACTGCAGAGATCCCTACACCGCGGCACGGCGTCTGGGGATCCCGTCCGGCGCGGCTTCAGCACTGATGCGTATGGGCAAAGCGTACAGCGCGGAACAAACGGAGCAGATCTGCCGTCTGTGTACGGAAACGGAATACAGGATCAAAAGCGGTGAGCTGAATGAGAGCGGGGCGCTTGAAAATGTGATGCTGCGTATTCTGGCAATGTTCAGAAAACAGGACAACAGTGATTGATACGGGAGAAGAACGGAATGAAGGAAACACTCATGCGTCTCGGTATGTGCTATGAGGATCGCGTGTATGAAGATCTTGAGCGGTACATGAAGATGCTTGATGAAAAGAACCGCGTGATGGATCTGACAAATGTGCCGCTTGAGGAGATGCCGCTCAGGCATTTCGCGGATTCGCTGATGCCCTTCTGCCGGGGATTGATCCCGGCCTCGGGCAGCCTTGCCGATGTGGGGACGGGAGCCGGTTTTCCGGGTCTTCCCGCGGCCATCGTGTACCGTGATATGAAGGTGACGCTGATAGACGCGCAGCGGAAGCGGTGCGATTTTCTTGAAGAGGTGAAGGCGGAGCTTGAACTGGATAACGTAACGGTGCTGCATTTGCGCGCGGAGGATGCCGGGAAGAATGCCGCCCTGCGGGAGCAGTTCGATACGGTATGTGCGCGGGCCGTTGCCCCCCTGAATGTGCTTGCGGAATATCTGCTTCCGCTTGTACGCGTGGGCGGAAGGGCGGTCTGCTGGAAGGGGCCGGGTGTTAAGGACGAAGAGGAAAGCGGAAGAAAAGCGGCACTGATGCTCGGCGCCGGCGGGCTGACGGTTGAGGATATGCGGGTGGAAGATATGGCACACTGTGCCGTTGTGATGAAAAAGACAGACAAAACGCCCGGCCGTTATCCCAGAAAAAGCGGAATGCCGTCCAAAATGCCGCTTGGCGTGTAAGCCGGGCTGATTTGAGCGATATATTAATATTGCTAATAGAATGTTGAAATATCCGGAATGATTGTATATAATAGCGGTACAGGCTTACAGAATAATGTACCGATCAAATATCCTGATTGAAATACCGGACACGGAAAGGGATTTGTATGAAGCAGCCGGCTGTACTGTGCTTCTGCACAGACGCGGAAGAAGAGAAAAAAATACGCGCGTGTGCCGTGATGAACAGGATCCTGTTCAGAAAAGCGGATGCGGATATGAAAGCAAAACCATTGGGCGCCCTGTTCACTCTGCCGGAGAGCGGAAGCGTTGAAGGTGAAGGAAGCGAACTGCCTGACCGTATGCTGGTGATGGCGTTCTTTACCCCTGATCTGATGAACCGCTTTCTCGGCACTCTGAAAACGCGCGGCGCGGCTTCCGGCTGGGTAAAGGCGGTACTTACCGCGACCAACGCGATGTGGACACCGGATAAGCTGAAGACGGAACTGGACAGGGAAAAGGCTGCGCTTGAAAACGGACAAAAGGCCGTGCACGGCTGACCGGGGTAAGGAGGATCGAGATATGGACACTGAAAAACTGATCGCGCTCAGCTTTGATGACGGGCCGAACCTGACAACTACGCTGCAGGTTCTGGATGTGCTTGAGAAAAACGATGTAAAGGCTTCTTTCTTTCTGATCGGCAACAAGATCACAGATGAAACAAAAAAAGTGATGATGAAAGAACTTGAGCAGGGGCATGAGATCTGCTGCCATTCAACCGCTCACCGTGTGATGAGCGAAATGACCTTTGATGAGATCAAAGAGGACATCAGCGCCTGCACGGCGAAGATCGCGGCGGTGACCGGAAAGGAACCCGCGTTTTTCCGTCCGCCGTATATTGCCGTCAATGAAACGCTTCTGAAGGCCGTTTCCATGACCTTTATTTCCGGGATCGGCTGTGAAGACTGGGTGCCTGCTGTATCCGCTTCCGAACGCGCCCGAAGGATCATGGAAAACGCCGAGGATGGCCAGATCGTGCTGCTGCATGATTTTGAAGGCAATGATAATACGGTGGAAGCGCTGAAGACTGTGATACCGGAGCTGAAGAAAAGAGGATACCGTTTTGTGATGGTATCAGAATTGTTCCGCCTTAAGAAGATCGTACCTGCAGGGATGACTGTTTACAGCAATGTGCTTCAGAACACTAGGGTGTGTTTCTAAATTCAAAACGATGCATTTTCAGCATCTTTTCCATCATTTCTGCGTTGTCGAACCTCGATTTACCTCCAGTAAACCTTCGGTTCTTCGCCTTGAACTGACGGAAAATCTGCTTGAAACTGCACATTCCTCATTTTAGAGACACACCCTACACACTGAGACGATAAATGACTGAAAGGATAACGCCATGCTCTCAGACCGTAAGATTATTGCTCTTTGCCTGAACTGCTTTCAGGATGCCAACCATGCGCCCTTCGTGAACGCGCTCCATAAGGCGGCGATGAAACACGGCTGGCGTGTAATGGTATTTGCCTCATTTTCAAAGAACATCGCGCCCGGGACAAAAAACACGCCTTCCGTGTTTGATCTGATCAATTTCAAAACGGCGGACGCGCTTGTGGTCTCCTATGGCGGAAGGCAGCCGGATGAGGGCTTGAAGCAGGCGATCGTCCGGGCGAAGGAGGCCGGAAAGCCAACAGTCATCATAGGGACGAACTGGGATAATGAAGACGCGGTGTCCCTGACGGCAGATCATACCGAAGCCTTCCGCTCGCTGATCATCCATCTGATACAAAAGCATCAGATCGGCAGCGCCGTGCTGATGAACGGAAGCCGGGAGGGAGACAGCCACAGCAGGATGTGCGAGCGCGTTTTCCGTGAGGTGATGGCGGAGCACGGGCTTCCGGGGGACAGCCGCAGCTGTCTGTATACCGAATACCGCGACAGTGCCGTTTACGAAGCAGCGGAGAAACTGGCGGCATCCGGCAAATTGCCCGGTGCTGTGATCTGCGCTGATGATCGCATCGCACGCGCTGTGTGCAGGGCGTTTTCCAATCTGGGCGTTCGTGTTCCGGAGGATGTTATTGTGACCGGCATTGAGAATGAGCCGGGAGATGAATATTTTGTTCCGTCTATTGCTGCATGTCGGACGGACGCGGAACAGGCAGCCGCTATGTGCATGGAACTGCTGGAAGAAAAAACGGTGACCGGCAGCGCGGGAAAAAGACTGAAAAGCAGCTTTTTCCCGGATACCTCCTGCTGCGGAACAGAGCATAACAGTGTTTCGGCGGAACAGATGCGCAGCCTGATAAGCGGGATGACCCGCCATGAAGAGCATATGTATTCCTGGATGGAGGAGCTTTCCTGCGCAGAGGATTGGAGCGGCCTGTATTCCGCGTTGTCCCAGATCATTTCACGTTTTTCGGTGCTTTGCCTGAACAGCTCCGTTTCTGATGTGATCGAAGGCAAAAAACGGGATGAAGCAGACCGTAAGGAATACACTGTGATCCGTTCTTCAAGAAGCAATAATGACAAACTGTCGGTGTCCAGACAGACGATCGACAGTATCATACCGGACGCGGAGGCCTGGGCAGCCGGAGATAGGCTGTGCGTGGTCACCCAGATCACCGCCGGTGATATGGTATGCGGGCGCTATGTGCTGTCCATGGACGAGATGAACAGCGAAAAGTATAAGATACGCCGGGTAACGCGTACGCTGAGCACCGTACTGGGAATGCTTTTGAACAGAGGAAGCGACGGACGGAGAGCGGAAAATGACGCGGAGAACGGGTTTTCCGTCAGAGCATCGGGCTTGCCCGGGCTGGAGGGTGCTGTACGCTGGTTTGAGGCTTTTTCCGCTCTTCAGGAAAACCATCGCCTTCAGATCACCGCTACGGTATACAGCCTGCCGAAATACAGTTATATTTATGAAAACTACGGCATTTTCGACACCGAGGAAACCGTGCAGATGATATCTGAAGCGCTGAGAAGAAACGCGTCCGGCAAGCGCGGACTGACAGCGCAGATCAGTCAGAATGAATTTTTGCAGATCTTCTGCCTGCACGAGGATGTGAACGCGGCGGATGAAGCGGCCGCGGCGATCAAAAATGTATATAAAGCAGTGGAGAAATTTAACGCGGAGGCCGGTAAGGACTATCAGGTAGAAGTCAACAGCGGTTATACGACAGCCGCTCCCGGCTGGCAGGGAACGCTGGAGACCTTTGTCAAGCTTGCTTCCGGTGAAATGTATAAAAACCGTATGCTTCACGGGCAGGAACAGGGCGGACACACTGAGCATGCAACGCTGGAAATGTACAGCATGTTCAATTATCTTGTGGATAACAATCTGTTCACTTTCTGCTTCCAGCCGATCGTTGACGCGAAGACCGGATCGGTATACGGCTATGAGGCGCTGATGCGCACATCCGGCGGGGTGAAAATGTCTCCGCTGGATGTACTTGAGACCGCGCGTGATTATCATCGCCTCTATGACATCGAAAAGATCACACTGTTCAGTATCGTTGAGCGCTATGAAAGGGAGTTTGACAGCTTCCGCGGCAGAAAGCTGTTTATCAATACGATCCCCGGCAATTTCCTGAATGAGACGGACAGCATGCTTCTTAAGGATAAATACCGTACCCTGCTGGATCATTTTGTATTTGAGATCACTGAGCAGGATACCATTTCGGATGAAGAACTCGGAAAGATCAAGTCTGTTTCCTGCGATGGTCAAAACGGCCAGGTGGCTGTAGACGATTACGGAACAGGCCATTCCAATATCGCAAACCTTTTGCGCTACGCGCCGCAGATCATCAAGATCGACCGTTTTCTGATCAGCGGTATACAGAATGACCTGAATAAACAGATGTTTGTTCAGAATACCATTGAGTTTGCACGCCTGAACGGGATCAAGGTACTGGCTGAGGGCGTTGAAACCTTTGAAGAACTGCAAAAGGTCATCGAATGCGGCGTGGACCTGATCCAGGGCTACTATACGGCCAAGCCTGCTCCTTTCCCGCTTCAGAACCTGCCGGCGAAGATCAAAAACGAGATCATCGCGGAAAATCTGCGTATATCTCGCTTTGACAATGATCTGCTTGTTTATAACGCCTCAAGCGGGGAAAAGATCGATATCATCGATCTGGCGTACAAGAAATATGCCTATGTCAATGTGGCTGAGGGCGAAGTGACCTTTACCGGAGAAAAGGACAATACGGTCGATCTGGTGATCCGTGTAGCGGAACAGACGGATGCGTGCCTGATCTTTGATAATGTGAATATCAAGGGAAGTGTTGAAACAACAGTCCAGATCGGCCGCGGCAGCCGCGTGGAGATCGTGCTGTACGGAGAGAACACGCTGAATAAGGAAGGAATCCATGTTCCCGAAACGGCATCTCTTTTGCTGCGCGGTGACGGCAGCCTGACGATAAACGGCAACCGCAATTTCGCGGTGGGCATCGGATCAAACTACAGTGAGCCTCACGGTGAGATCGATATCGATATCAACGGAAAGCTCAGCGTGATCTCATCCGGTGATAAAGTGGTAAGCATCGGCGGCGGAAGAGAGCGTTCCGCGCAGATCCTGCTTTCACACGGAACGGTATGTGTAGATGCCAAGGGGATCGATGTGCTGGGCATCGGCAGCGTGGATGACTGCGCGACTGTGAGGATCATCGACGCGGATGTGCGCGTACACTGCTCCGGCAATAACGCTGTGGGGATCGGGTCAGTCAAGGGAAGCGTGGATATTGAGACCTGCGGGAACGTGTATACGCTTTCGGACGGTGAAAAAGCGGTCGGTATCGGCACCTGTACAGGCACCGGCGGCCGTGTGAAGCTGATACGCGGCAATGTTACGGCTGTCACTCACTGCGACATCGGTACGGGGATCGGTTCCGTAAGCGGAAGTGTATCGGTGGAAAACATCGGAGCCTGTACCGACTGCTACGGCGAGGGAACGAGAGTAAGGAGCTTCGGCAGTGTGACCGGCAGATGTGTGACCCGTATCACCGGC
Source organism: uncultured Clostridia bacterium (assembly GCA_937886445.1). Classification (GTDB taxonomy): domain Bacteria; phylum Bacillota; class Clostridia; order Christensenellales; family Aristaeellaceae; genus ZC3RG03. The sequence goes on from CALGBY010000031.1 coordinate 14,610, forward strand.
GGATGCGTCCGCGCGCGCGTACAGGCCGCGGAGGAGCTGCCCTTCGGCGGAGAGGCGGACAGCGTTGTGATCACCGGCGGAAATGTGGTAAGCGATTCTCCCGTTCCGGTGGCTGTGAACGATTTCGGAGAGCCGCTTATCAGATACAGCCCGAAGGGACACCGGTTTGAGAAGAACGTCGTATGCGGAAACGGCGAATATGTCTACACGGCGGTAAGAGATGAAAACACAGGTGAATTATCTGTTTATCTTCCTCATTCCGCCGTTTGCGGGGAATAATGAAGAAATATACAGCAGCTGTGTTCGACCTTTACGGCACGCTTACCGATGTTTTGACAGACGAGGAAGGGGAGGAGACCTGGGACCGTTTTTCCGCATATCTTACGGAAAACGGTATGCCCTATACCTCTTCAGAAGCAAAACGCGTGTTTACAGCGGCAGAAAACGCTTTGAAGCGTAAGCCGTCCTGTTACCGGTATCCGGAGTATGATATCCTGCCTGCCTTCGAGGCATTATGCCGAGCCAAAAAGCCGGACGCGGGCAGAGATGTTGCGCGGGCGGCAGGTGAATGCTTCAGAAGATGCGCTTTGCGCCGGCTTGAGTTGTATCCGCATACGCTTCAGGTCCTCAATGCGCTGAAGAAGCGGGGGATCCGTCTGTATATGCTTACAAACGCACAGGCTGTCTATACGAAACAGGAGATAGAAACACTCGGTCTGTATGATTATTTCGATGCGGTGTATATCTCATCCGAACGCGGATGCATGAAGCCGGACGCCGCGTTCTTTGATGCCCTGCTTTCTGAGCAGGGGCTGAAGCCGGAAGAAACGCTGATGATCGGGAACGACGCGTTTTCGGATGCAGGTGTTGCCCTGGCGGCTGGAACGGATTGCGCGTTTCTGAATACAGGCGGCAGTACGGGAATAATGCTGGAATGCCGGTTTGTATACCCGGACGGGGATATCATTCATGTTCTTGAAGCATTTTCTGAAAATGAATAGAAAAAAGAGCAGATACCGTAAAGGCCTGCTCTTTTAAATATAATAACTGCCGGGTGTTACTCAAGGCTTTCGCCGTTTTCGATCAAAGTGAACATATCGATCCTTCTTTGATGCCTTCCGCCTTCAAACGGGGTGTCGAGGAAGGTTTCGGTGAGCAGCATGGCGGTTTCGGGAGCGATCACTCTGCCGCCCATTGCCAGCATATTGGCATCATTGTGCGCGCGGGTCATCTTCGCGCTGTAGGCGTCGGAGCAGCAGCAGCAGCGGATGCCTTTCATTTTGTTTGCGGCAATGGAGATACCGACACCCGTACCGCACATGATGATACCGTATTTGTATTCACCGCTCTGTACGGCTTTTGCCGCGCGGCACGCGTATACGGGATAATCACGGCAGGTATCGTTTTCGGAGATCCCGAAATAGGTATACCCGATACCGCGTTCTTCAAGCACCTTTATCACAGCATCTTTCAGTACAACGCCGGCAGGATCGGCTGCGACGGCAACCTTGAAGGAACCTTCTTTATCCATAGAAAGGAATACCTCCTTAAAAGAGATGATTTATACATATATTATATACCCCTTTATCAGGAAATCAACCGCCGGATCGAAAAAAGAAATAATCACGAAAATAAAAAAATCGTACCGTTGGCTGAAAAACATGGTATGGGGGAGAGCAGAAGGAGGGTATCCACGATGTTTTCGGACAGAAACACGAATGATACTTTTCTGTCACCTGCCGGGATCATAATAAAGCACGAACAATAATGACATTGTTCCTTCTGAACGATCACAAAACAGCTAAGTAAAGATAAAATTAAAAATCCGCGAAAAAAAGTGTTGACAGGAGGGGGGAGAAGTGTTATTATATTCAAGCGCTCGCGAGAAGCGGGCGGGGCAGGACCTTGAAAA
>CALGBY010000032.1 GCA_937886445.1 uncultured Clostridia bacterium
CGGCACCCGTATTTTCGGGCCTGTCGCCCGTGAGCTTCGTGAAAAGGGTTACATGAGAATCCTTTCCCTTGCCCCGGAAGTATTATAAGGAGGCACAACCATGAATTTACATGTGCGTACAGGTGACACCGTTATCGTCCTCAGCGGCCGCGATAAGGGTCGCACGGGCAAGGTACTCGAGACTATGCCGGATGAAGGCAAAGTCATCGTTGAAAAGATTGCGGTCGCTAAGAAGCATCAGAAAGCCCGCCGTCAGACCGACGTCAGCGGCATCGTGGATAAGGAATCCCCGATCTACGCCTGCAAGGTCATGCGTGTTTGCCCGAAGTGCAACAAGCCCACCAGACTTGCTCACAAGGTCACCGAAAACGGCGTCAAAGTCCGCGTCTGCAAGAAGTGCGGCGCAGAAATTTAAGGGAGGAAGTAAGACATGGCAAGATTGAAAGATCGTTATAATGAAGAAGTCGCTTCCGCTCTTATGAAGAAGTTCAACTACAAGAGCACCATGCAGATCCCCCGCATCGAGAAGATCGTCGTCAACTGCGGCTGCGGCGAGGCTCGCGACAACGCCAAGGTCCTGGAGGCCGTCGTCGGCGATCTGACCAAGATCACCGGCCAGAAGGCCATCATCACCAAGGCCAAGAAGTCCGTGGCCAACTTCAAGCTGCGTGAGGGCATGCCCATCGGCGCCAAGGTCACCCTGCGCCAGGACAAGATGTGGGAGTTCCTGGATCGTCTGTTCAACGTGGCTCTGCCCCGTGTTCGTGACTTCCGCGGCATCAACCCCAACGCCTTTGACGGCCGCGGCAACTATGCGCTGGGCGTCAAGGAACAGCTGATCTTCCCCGAAATCGAATACGATAAGGTAGAAAAGATCCGCGGCATGGAAATGATCTTTGTTACCACCGCCAAGACCGATGAAGAAGCCAAGGAATTGCTGCGGCTGCTGGGCATGCCGTTTGAGCATTAAGGGAGGAAAAGGCAATGGCAAAGACGAGTATGAAAGTCCGTCAGGCGCGCCCCGCGAAGTTCTCCACCCGCGCCTACACCCGCTGCTCCCTGTGCGGTCGTCCCCACAGCGTGCTGCGTCGCTACGGCATCTGCCGTATCTGTTTCCGCGAACTGGCTTATAAGGGCCAGATCCCCGGCGTCCGCAAGGCGAGCTGGTAAGTAAGGAGGTTGCATTATGGTTGTGAATGATCCCATTTCCGATATGCTCACCCGCATTCGCAATGCTCAGATCGCGCGTCACGACAGCGTGCTGATCCCCGCCAGCAACACCAAGAAGGCTATTGCGAAGATCCTTCTGGACGAGGGGTATATCAAGTCCTACGAAAATATCGATGACGGCCAGCAGGGCAGCATCAAGGTGACCCTGAAGTATCTGGATAAGAAGGCTCCCGTCATCATCGGTCTCAAGCGCATTTCCAAGCCCGGCCTGCGTGTGTACGCGACCTGCGAAGAGCTGCCCAAGGTACTGGGCGGCCTGGGAATCGCCATCATTTCCACCAGCAAGGGCCTTATGACCGATAAGGCCGCGCGTGCCCAGAACCTGGGCGGCGAAGTGCTCTGCTACATCTGGTAATACCATTACGCTTTAGGAGGTAACAAACATGTCTCGTATCGGAAAACTTCCGATTGCTGTTCCTGCCGGCGTGACGGTGACCATCGATGCCAACAACAAGGTTACCGTTAAGGGGCCTAAGGGCACGCTCAGCCAGGAAATCAATCCCGCTATCACCGTCGCTCAGGAAGGCAATGAACTGAAGTTCACCCGTCCCAACGACGAAAAGGAAAACCGCGCCATGCACGGCCTCTACCGCGCTCTCGTGCACAACATGGTCGTGGGTGTCACCGAAGGCTTCGCCAAGAACCTTGAACTGGTGGGCACCGGCTACCGCGCTGAAGCCAAGGAAAACGGCAAGAAGCTGGAGATCAACGTCGGTTATTCCAATCCCGTATTTATGACCGCTCCCGAAGGCATTACCTTTGAGACTCCCGCCCAGACGAAGATCATCGTAAAGGGTGCCGACAAGCAGCTGGTTGGCGCTGTCGCCGCCGATGTACGCTTCGTGCGCAAGCCCGAACCCTATCATGGAAAGGGCATCCGCTATGAGGGCGAAAAGGTAACCATTAAGGAAGGCAAGGCCGGTAAGAAGTAAGAAAGGAGTGAACGCATATGTTCAAAAAGCGCGACCGCAATGAAGTGCGCGTAATCCGTCACGCCCGCGTCCGCAAAAAGATCAGCGGCACCCCTGAAATGCCGCGCCTGGATGTGTACCGCAGCAACAAGTCCATCTACGCTCAGATCATAGATGATACCAAGGGCATCACGCTCTGCTCCGCCTCTACTCTGGATCCCGCTCTTAAGGGCGCTCTGGATGATGTGGATAAGAAGGGTGCCGCCGAGAAGGTCGGCAAGCTGATTGCCGAGCGCGCTCTCGCCAAGGGCATCAAGGATGTCGTCTTTGACCGCGGTGGCTATGTTTACACTGGCCGTGTAGCCGCTCTGGCTGCCGGAGCCCGTGAAGCCGGCCTCAACTTCTAAGGAGGAAATGAACGACATGGCTATGAATGAACGCAGAGAACGCCGTGACCGCGAAGAGCCCCAGAGCGAATTCAAAGAGCGCCTGGTTGCTCTGAACCGCGTTACGAAGGTTGTTAAGGGTGGTAAGAACATGCGCTTTGCCGCGCTGGTCGTCGTTGGTGACGAAAACGGCCGTGTAGGCTGCGCCATCGGCAAGGCCCGCGAAGTGCCCGAAGCCATCCGCAAGGCGACTGAAGCCGCCAAGAAGCATCTGGTGAATGTGCCCATCGTAGGCACCACCATTCCCCACGCGATCGACGGTTACTTCGGAACCGCCAAGGTCGTCCTTCTTCCCGCTGAAGAAGGTGCCGGCGTTATCGCCGGCGGCGGCGCCCGTGCCGTGCTGGAACTGGCCGGCATCAAGGACATCCGCACCAAGACCTTCGGTACCAACAACCGCATCAACACCGTCAAGGCCACCATCGAAGGCCTGAAGCTGCTGCGCAATGTGGAAACCGTTGCTCAGGTACGCGGCAAGACGGTTGAAGAGATTCTGGGCTGAGGAGGATAAGCGATATGAAACTGAAAGTCACACTCGTAAAGTCCCCCATCGCATGCCTGCAGAAGCACATCGACACCGTGAAGGCCCTGGGCCTGCACAAGGTGGGTCAGACCGTGATCAAGCCCGATAACGCCTGCGTGCGCGGTCAGATCTTCTGCGTAAAGCACATGGTAAAGGTTGAAGAAATCAACGACTGATAAAGGGAGGACACCCGTATGAATTTGCAAGAGTTGAAGCCGGCGATCGGTTCGACTACTGCCCCGAAGCGCCTTGGTCGAGGCGTAGGATCTCAGTTGGGCAAAACCTCCGGTAAGGGCCACAAGGGCGCCAAGGCCCGCAGTGGCGGCGGCAAGCGTCCCGGATTCGAGGGCGGCCAGATGCCCCTTACCCGCCGTATCCCCAAGCGCGGCTTCACCAACATCTTCGGTAAGGAATATGCCGCTGTGAATGTTGAAGCCCTGAACGCTTTTGAGGACGGCACTCTCGTCACTCCCGCTCTGCTGGTGGAAGCCGGCATCATCAAGAAGACCCTTGACGGCGTCAAGGTTCTGGGCGGCGGCGAGATCACCAAAAAGCTGACAGTGGCTGTAGATAAGGTCACTGATTCCGCGAAAGAAAAGATCGAGGCGATCGGCGGGAAAGTTGAGGTGAAGTAAGCATGCTGGAAACCATGCGTAATGCCTGGCGCGTTCCTGAAATAAGGAAGAAGCTGCTCTACACCCTCATCATGCTGCTGATTTTCCGTCTTCTCAGTATGATTCCCTGCCCCGGCGTTATCTCCGTACAGGAGGCCATGGGCGCCAACAATAACGGCCTGCTGGATCTGGTAAACATGATGAACGGTTCCGCTCTTTCCCAGGGCACCATCATGGCCATGGGTATCAGCCCCTACATCAACGCTTCCATTATCATCCAGCTGCTCACCGTAGCCATCCCCGCTCTGGAACGCCTGAGCAAGGACGGCGGTGAGGAAGGCAGAAAGAAGATCAACCAGATCACCCGTTATGTAACCGTGGGTCTGGCCGTTCTTCAGGCCATCGGTATCATTTCCATGTTGAACAACAGCTACGGAATGGTGAGCGAAGGCTACGACAACTTCTGGGGCTTCTGCCTCATCGGCATCGTGATGGCCGGCGGTACCGCCATGGCCATGTGGATCGGTGACAGGATTACCAAGAGCGGCATCGGCAATGGTGTGTCTCTGCTGATCTTCGTTGGTATCATCTCCAACCTCTTCACCGGCTTCTCCACCGCGATCCGCAATGTGTTCACGCCCGGCGGCTTTGCCGCCAACATCTGGCAGCTGGTTCTGCTGGTGGCCCTCACCCTGTTCTTCATCGTGGTGATCACCTTCGTAGACAGCGCCGAACGCCGCATCCCCGTCCAGTACGCCAAGCGCGTGGTGGGACGCAAGATGTACGGCGGCCAGAGCACCTACATCCCCATGAAGGTTCTGGCTGTGGGCGTGCTTCCTCTGATCTTTGCTTATTCCTTCATGGCGTTCCCTACCACCATCGTGGGCCTCATCGGCGGTTCGAACAGCGACGCTTACAAATGGTGCACTGAAAACCTGTCTAACGGCAGCTGGCTGTACATCGTGATCTGCGCTCTGCTCATCATCGCGTTCGCCTACTTCTACACTGCTATCACCTTCAATCCCCAGGATATCGCGAAGAATGTTCAGCAGCAGGGCGGCAACATCCAGGGCATCCGTCCCGGACAGGCCACTGTGAACTTCCTTCAGCGTACTTCCTCCCGCCTGACCCTGTTCGCCGGTATCTTCCTGGCGGTTCTCGCCACGATCCCCTCGGCGATCCCCCTCTCCATCCCGTTCGGTGCTTCTTCCATCATGATCGCCGTGAGCGTCGCGCTGGAAACCGTACGCGGAGTGGAAGCTCAGCTGGTCATGCGCAACTACAAGGGATTCCTCTGATGACCCCTGTTTCCCTCCCGGAGCTGATGCTTCGGGAGGGAAAGGGCTGTCTGAAGAAAGTGATCGTCTGATCTTTCTCAACGCGTTAGGAGGAAAAGAATGAACCTTATTTTTCTCGGACCTCCGGGTGCCGGAAAAGGCACTCACGCGCAGCGCCTGATGAATGAACTGAACATTCCTCAGATCTCTACCGGCGACATTCTGCGCAAAGCGATCAAGAACGAAACCCCTACCGGCCTGGAAGCGAAGCGTTACATCGATAACGGTCAGCTGGTGCCGGATGAGGTGGTCATCAGCATCGTGAAGGAACGCCTTCAGGAAAAGGACTGCGAAAACGGCTACATCCTGGACGGCTTCCCCCGTACCGTGCCTCAGGCCGAGGCGCTGGGCACCTTTGCCGCGATCGATGCCGCCCTGAACCTTTCCGTACCGGATGAGACCATCGTAAAGCGCCTGTCCGGCCGCCGCGTGTGTCTGAACTGCGGTTACACCACGCATATCAGCCAGACGGACAGCGATGTGTGCCCCTCCTGCGGAGAGAAGCTCGTTCAGCGCAAGGACGATATGCCTGAAACGGTAGAAAACCGCCTGAAGGTGTACCGGGAGCAGACCGCGCCTCTTGTAGACTACTATGAGGGCAAGGGACTGCTGCGTACTGTGGAAGGCACCGGCACGGTGGATGAAAACCACAAAGCGGTGCGGAAGGCATTGAATCTGTAATGATCATCATCAAAAACCCCGAACAGCTCGCGAAGATGCGCTCCTCAGGACATCTGCTTTATGATGTGCTTGAGAAGGTGAAGGAAGAAATCGCCCCCGGCATCACCACAATGGATCTCAACAGGATCTGCGACGGCCTGATCCGTAAGGGCGGCGGTATCCCCACCGAGCTGAACTACATGGGTTATCCCGCGTCCATCTGCGCGAGCGTGAACGACGAGGTGGTGCACGGCATTCCCTCCGAAAACACCGTGCTTCGCGAAGGCGATATCATTTCCGTGGATGTTACCCTTTCTCTGGACGGATGGCAGACGGACAGCGCGTTCACCGCGCCGGTAGGAGCCATCTCGGAGGACAGCTGCAGGCTGATCAGGGTGACGGAGGAGTGCTTCTGGAAAGGCGCCGCACAGGCGCTGGACGGAAACCGCGTGGGGGATATCTCAAACGCGGTGCAGACGCACGCCGAGGCCCACGGCTACGGTGTGGTGCGCGAGCTCACCGGACACGGTATCGGCAGAGACATGCATGAGGATCCCTCGGTGCCCAACTTCGGCTTTGCCGGGCACGGCGCCAGGCTGCGTCAGGGCATGACGATCTGCGTGGAACCCATGATCACCTCCGGAAGGCGCAATGTGCACCAGCTGGCAGACGGCTGGACGGTTGTGACCAATGATCACCGGAACGCCGCTCATTATGAGCACACCCTCGCGATCAGGCCGAACGGCCAGCCCGAGCTGCTCACATATCCCGGTGCTCCGTGGGGAGGAAAGCCATGATCCCTGAAGTTAAAAAAGGTTTTGCCGTTCTTTCAAAAAAAGGGCGTGACAAAGGCAGGGTGTTTGTGGTATTATATACGGTGGATGCCGATTTTGTGCTTATGGCGGATGGAGACACCAGGAAACTGGACCATCTCAAGCGCAAAAAGGTGAAACACCTGAGGGCTTTGCCCTTTGAGTTCAAGGAACTGCCGGAGGCTGCCGAGCAAGGCACGCTGAAGGACAGTGACATCCGCCGGGCGCTTGCCGCGGTGGAACTGAAATAGGGAGGGTATCCTGTTTGTCCAAGGACGATGTAATTGAAATGGAAGGCAAGGTCATCGAAGCTTTGCCGAACGCGATGTTTCAGGTTGAGCTCCCCAACGGCCACCGGATCATCGCTCACATCTCGGGTAAAATGCGAATGAACTTCATCCGCATCTATCCCGGTGACAAAGTAACTATCGAACTCTCCCCCTACGATCTGACCCGCGGCCGCATTACCTGGCGCAGCAAGAACTGACAGGGGCCGCAAGTATTCTTTAGGAGGCACATAAGATGAAAGTTCGTCCTTCTGTAAAACCCATGTGCGAAAAGTGCAAGGTGATCAAGCGCAAGGGCCGCGTAATGGTGATCTGCGAGAATCCCAAGCACAAGCAGCGTCAGGGCTAAAGCATCCTGAACAGGGAGAGTCCTTCGGAACATCCGTTAAAAGGGGTATTCCGAAGGGCTCTCCGTCCGGCGTTATGCCGGAGATGACCTCGATTTGATACGCACGCCGTGGGCGGCTGCCCCTGATCCCGTTCGGGCTCAGGGGACCACGCATGCTTATCAGTATAAAGGGCTGCCGGGGGTTGCCGGCGGCTATCCCCGTACGCGTTGGCGTACCGGAACCCGACGGAAAACAGGCGAAGCGCAAGAGATCTACGCCTTGCGGTGAGCGGTTTTCAGTCCTACTTATCCGAATAAATTTGGAGGTGTAACCAACACATGGCACGTATTGCGGGCGTTGACCTGCCGAGAGACAAGCGAGTTGAGGCTGGCCTCACTTACATCTTTGGCATTGGCCCTACGGTGTCTAAAGAGATCATTGCCGCTACCGGCGTTGATCCTGACACCCGCGTCAAGGATCTCTCCGAGAACGAAATCAGCAAACTGCGCGAATACATCGAGCACCACCTGAAGGTGGAAGGCGATCTTCGCCGTGAAGTTTCCATGAACATCAAGCGTCTGGTGGAAATCGGCTGCTACCGCGGCGTTCGTCACCGTCGCAACCTGCCCGTACGCGGACAGAACACCAAGCAGAACGCCCGTACCCGTAAGGGCCCGAAGCGTACTGTGGGCGGAAAGAAGAAGTAATTTTTCCGTTTCAGTTCACAATTTCAATCTGATACGCCCCGAAAGGGGTTCGGAGGGATAAAACATGGCACCCAAGAAGGCTTTGAAGAAAGTTTCGCGCAAGCGCCGTGAAAAGAAGCTCGTTGAGCGTGGCGTAGCGCATATCCGTTCTTCCTTTAACAATACCATCGTTACCATCACCGATACGCAGGGCAATGCGCTGTCCTGGGCTTCCGCCGGTAACATGGGCTTCCGCGGCAACAAGAAGTCCACTCCCTTTGCCGCTCAGATGGCCGCCGAGACTGCCGCCAAGGCTTCTCTGGAATTCGGCCTCAAAACCGTGGATGTACTCGTAAAGGGCCCCGGCTCCGGCCGTGAGTCCGCCATCCGCGCCCTGCAGACTGCGGGTCTGGATGTTACCATGATCAAGGACGTGACGCCCATCCCGCATAACGGCTGCCGTCCGCCCAAGCGCAGAAGAGTTTAACAGGAGGTTCTTTAAAATGGCTAGATATACAGATTCTGTATGCCGTCTTTGCCGTCGAGAAAACACCAAGCTCTTCCTGAAGGGCGAAAAGTGCTTCTCCGCCAAATGCGCGCTTGCAAAGCGTCCCACTCCTCCCGGCCAGCACGGCCAGGCCCGTCAGCGTAAGATGAGTGAATACGCCACTCAGCTTCGTGAAAAGCAGAAGGCCCGCCGCGCCTACGGTCTGCTGGAAAAGCAGTTCTACCGCACCTATCAGGACGCCTCCAATATGAAGGGCGTTACCGGTGAAAACCTGCTCCAGCTGCTCGAACGCCGTATTGACAATGTGGTGTACCGTTCCGGTATCGCCGCTTCCCGTCCCCAGGCCCGTCAGCTCGTGCTCCACGGCCACTTCTGCGTGAATGGCCAGAAGGTGGATGTGCCCAGCTACAGGCTGGATGTAAACGATGTGATCACCGTGCGTGAAGCCAGCAAGGATATGGAGATCTTCAAGGCTGCCCGCGAAGGTTCCAGCCGCATCATCCCCAAGTGGATGGCTGTGAATGCCGACGAGCTGAAGATCACCGTAAACGAACTGCCTGCCCGCGAAGATATCGATTTTGCCCTGCAGGAGAACATGATCGTAGAATTTTACTCCAGGTAATCTGATCGCAGCGTAAAAATCTCCTCAACCGACTGCAAGGAGGGTATCCATCGTGATCATCGAATTCGAAAAAGCGCGTATCGAATGCATGGAGATGGCCGAGAACAATACCTATGGCCGTTTCGTGGTCGAGCCGCTTGAACGCGGATTTGGGCACACGCTGGGCAACAGTCTGCGTCGCGTGCTGCTCAATTCCCTCCCCGGTGCCGCCGTTACCAGTGTAAACATTGACGGCGTAGCCCATGAATTCACCACCATCCCCGGCGTGAAGGAGGATGTGACCGAGATCATCCTGAACTTCAAGCAGCTCAGCCTCAAGCTTTACAGCGATCAGGTGAAGATGCTGGAGATCAACGCCGAAGGTCCCTGCGAAGTGACCGGCGCCGATATCCGCGTGGATGACGAAGTGGAGATCATCAACCCCGAACTGCATATCGCTACTCTTGGCGAAGGCGCCAGGCTGCATATGTGGCTCAGCGTTGATAAGGGCAGGGGTTATGTGTCTTCGGACAAGAATAAAAACAATCAGATGCCGATTGGCGTCATCCCGATCGATTCCATCTATACCCCCATCCGCAAGGTAAGCTACACCGTGTCCGATACCCGCGTAGGGCAGCAGACCGACTATGATATGCTTACCCTGGAGGTGTGGACCGACGGTTCCATCAAGCCCGACGAGGCCATTTCCCTGGCCGCCAGGATCCTTACCGAACAGCTCAGCCTGTTCACCGCGCTGACCGAACAGTCCGTTTCCATCAGCACCAAGGAGCCTGAAGAGAAGAACAACGACAAGGTGCTTGAAATGACCATCGAGGATCTGGATCTGTCCGTTCGTGCCTACAACTGCCTCAAGCGCGCCGGTATCAATACCGTTCAGGAACTGACACTGATGCGCCCGGAGGACCTGATGAAGGTACGCAACCTGGGCAAGAAGAGCATGGAAGAGGTGGTGCAGAAGCTCCAGGCGCTTGGCCTGTCTCTGCGTCCCACCGAAGAGTGATAGGAGGAAATAACCTATGGCAACACAGCGTAAGCTGGGCCGTACCGCCAGCCAGCGTAAGGCCCTGCTGCGTAACCTGACCACCAATCTTCTGTGGTACGGACGCATCCAGACCACCGAAGCCAAGGCCAAGGAAGTTCGCAGCATCGTAGATAAAATGGTCACCCTCGCTATCCGCGAATATGACCAGACCACCGAAGTTGAAAAGACTTTCAACAACGAAAAGCAGCAGATCGTGAAGGAAACCTTCGTAAACGACCTGCCCAGCAAGCTTCATGCCCGCCGCCTCATGATGGCTTACCTGTATGAGATCAAGGAAGCCAAGAATGACGACGAGACCAAGAAGGAATACAAAGAGCGCACCAAGGCCAACAACCATCCCGTGGTTGAGAAGCTCTTCCGTGAGTATGGCCCCAAGTACCGTGCCCGCAACCAGGAAAAGGGCTGCGTGGGCGGCTACACCAAGATGTATAAGCTTGGGCCCCGTCGCGGAGACTCCGCCGAAATGGTCATCATCGAAATGCTGTAATGCATTGTGCATACCCGCCGCTCATAAGGGCAGCGGGTATGTTTTTTATCCTAAGGCAATACCGCAAGATTCGTCAATACGCTGAACGCTGTCTCATGGCTTGACCTCCGGAAGAGGCACCAATGGTCAGCCTGAAAAACGGACCACCATCTTCATCTTGCAGAAGTCCCGATTTACTGCCGGTAAACCTTCGATTTTTGCGGTCGCATCCTGCACAAGATTCGCTCACAGCAGAACCTGCCTCATTTGATCAGCGTTTCCCTAGGGTGTGTTTCTAAATTCAAAACGATGCATTTTCAGCATCTTTTCCGTCATTTCTGCGTTGTCGAACCTCGATTTACCTCCAGTAAACCTTCGGTTCTTCGCCTTGAACTGACGGAAAATCTGCTTGAAACTGCACATTCCTCATTTTAGAGACACACCCTAAAACACAGGAACCGCCTTGCGGGTGCACCGAAAAGCATGCTATAATCTATTGTAACGGACACGCGGAATGAGCGGGTCGCGTACGCGGGCGGAGAGTGAAAACGGTGCATGGGCTGTTTTCAAACAGCCGTTGCTACCGCGTCCGCAGGATGGGGAAGAAGCCCGCTTTCGGCAGCCGGAGGAAGGATATATCAGCATGAACACAGTATGGTCTGAAAACATACAGGGGATACAGACGCTTTTTCTCAGCCGAAGGCTGAGGTTTGACGGTCTGTTTTTTGAACAGTACGAAAACGCGTTCTCTCTGGACAGGAACAGGGAGCTCAAAATACTGGAGATCGGCTGCGGCCCCGGCGCGCTGGCGGAGGCGCTGCACAGGTGGTATCCGAAGGCTTCGATCACCGCCATAGACCGGGATAGCAATTTTATCGCCTTCGCGAAGGCAAATGTGCCCGGGGCGGAATTTCTGGAAGGCGACGCCGCGCGGCTGCCGTTTGAGGAGGGCACATTTGATGTTACGATCTCCAATACCGTGCATGAGCATATCGAGCCCGGTGCCTTCTGGGGGGAGCAGTACCGCGTGCTGAAGCCGGGCGGTGTATGTCTGTGCCTTTCGGCCCGGAAAGGGCTGAGCTGCGCTGCCCCCTGCCTTAAAATCACGAAGGAGGAGGAAGCGTTCTGGAACAGCGTTCCTCAGGAAAACGAAACGGAAAAATACGGCGTGGCAAGGTACGCGACATCGGAGGCGGAGCTTCCCGCCTCGATGGAAAAGTACGGCTTTTTGAATGTGACGGCGGATTATGCCGTGATCAACCTCACGCCGGACCGCCCCGGCTATCCCGCGGAGCTTGCCGAAGCCATGCTTGAGGCAATGCGGCAAACCTCTCTTGAGGCCATACAGCGGTGTCACGCGCCCGGCCGTGAGCAGGCGATCAACGCGGTGAACGAGAAATTTGACGAGCGCCTCCGCCTGTACCGCGCCGGAGTGAAGCAGTGGGACACCTCCGTTTCGCTCACCATGATCGCGCGCGGGGTAAAGTGAGCGCCGGGGGCTGGGACTGCCCGAAGCAGAAAAAGCATGATGATACCGGCGCTTTTCGGGTACCGGAAACACCGTGAAAACAGACAGGGAGGATACAGATATGAAGATCGAAACAGAAAGATTATGGATCACGGAATTTACGCCCGATATGGCACAGACTGTTCAGGAGAATTCTGTGGATGAAGATAATATACGGTTCGTTCCGGATGAGGTGTGGTATACCGTGGAGGAGGCCCGGGAAACGCTGGAGTTTCTGATCTCGCAGTACGGCTCCTTTGACGGGCCGCTTGTATATCCCGTGATCGTAAAGGCAACGGGGGAGAATGTAGGGTATGTTCAATTATGCCCCATCGATGACGGGCAATGGGAGGTCGGCTATCACATCGGCAAAAAGTACACGGGAAACGGTTACGCCACGGAGGCCGTAAAGGCTTTTCTTCCGCTCATGGCGCGGCAGGCCGGCATCAAAGAGGTGTACGGCATCTGCCTTGCCGAAAACAGGGCGTCACTGGCTGTCATGCGCAAATGCGGCTTTGAGAATGTGTTCAGCGGCGTTGACAAGTATCAGGGGGAAGACAGAAAGATCGTTAAGAATGTGTGGAAAAACGCGTGATCCCGGGGCAACGGATCGGAAGGGACGGATGACGTGAAGCTGATAAGGCGGAGCGCGTTCGGCCTGCCGTCGCCGGTCACGGCCATCCTTTTTATGAACAGATGCAATTGAGAGAATTTATGATCTCTGTGTTCTTTTCTTTTTTCCGTTCGTATATAAGTACGGAACGGTTCGTGAAGGAGCCGTCAGTACTTTGGAAAGGAGAACGCGGCAATGTGGTGGGGTTGATCAATGAATTCTTTCAATGATCCGCTGTACGATCCATGACCGGGCGGAGAACAGCGGTTTTTCATCCGCGTAAAAACCGGCACATACGCCGGAAATGAACATAAAAAAGCGCTGCCTGTACGGGCGGCGCTTTTTGAACCCCTTCGCGGGATTGCCGTGAATGGAAAAGAATGGTAAAATGCCTGTGGGGTCCGTTTTGCTTTTCATGCTTTACGCAGGATCAGCCATGCTCAAAAACCTGCTCGGAGGAACGATATGCATAAACTGAACGATCCGTCGGTTGTGAGGCTGCAATATGCCAATGCCGATAAGCTGAACACGCGCATTTCCATCCATGACCGGTATTCCGTAAACAAAACGGGCTTCGGGAACTGGATCTTTTCGCATTACCGGTTCCCCGCCGGCAGCCGTGTGCTGGAACTGGGCTGCGGAACGGGAAGCATGTGGAAGGCGCAGGACGCCCTGATGGACGCCTGCAGCGAGCTGGTGCTTTCAGACCTGTCGGAGGGCATGATGACGGCTGCGAAAGAGAACATCGGCAGCTGCGGCAATGTATCGTTCCGGGTCATCGACATACAGGATATCCCCTATGAGAACGGGGTCTTTGACGCCGTGATCGCCAACATGATGCTGTATCATGTGCCTGATTTGGAGAAGGGGCTGAAAGAGGTGCGCCGTGTGCTGAAAAAAGGCGGCAGCTTTTACTGCGCCACCTATGGGGAGCACGGGATAATGGAATACCTGTCAAAGCTCCTTTCGGATGACGGGCTGAAGGAAAAGGTGAACAGGAGCTTTACGCTTCAAAACGGGCAGCGGATACTGGGCGAATTCTTTTCCGGCGTGGAAAAGCTGGAATATCCCGACGCGCTGGAAGTGACAAATATGGATGATATGGCGGATTATATATGCTCCCTTTCCGTTATGGTCGATCAGAACCGTCTGCAACGGCAGGAGATAAAGGAGCTGCTGATCAAAAACGCGGTAAACGGTGTGCTGCATGTGCCGAAGGAGTACGGCATGTTTATCGCTTTGTAAATTCCCGCTTACGGACTGCCCGCCGGAAAAAGTACCGATGTTTGTTTGAAGATCAGCCGAACACGATCTTCAAACTTATGGCATGCCCTCCGGAAGAGGCACCGATGGGCTGTTTGAAAATGGGCCGTATACATTTTCTAACTTCACTTCTCTTTTCTCTCTTTTTTTGCCGCCCTGCCGAAAAAACTGTTGACGGAAGGAACGGTTAGCGTTATAATACATGCACGGTCGCCATCCGCCGTGTATACGGCGATAGCCAAGGCGAGTGTGGCGAAGGGAGGGAAAAACAAGTGTCTGAAGTTCGAGTAAAAGAGAATGAATCTCTGGAAAGCGCTCTGAAGCGTTTCAAGAGGCAGTGCGCCCGTGCCGGCGTCATCGCTGAAGTACGCAAGCGTGAGCATTACGAAAAGCCCAGCGTAAAGCGCAAGAAGAAGGCGGAGGCTGCGCGTAAGCGTAAGTATTGATGCCTGAAAGGATCCGGCAGCGAAAAGCTGCCGGTTCTTTCGTTTTTGGGGATGTTTTTCGGGGACGGTTGCAGTATGACCGCGGATATGGTAGAATAAAATGAAACAGTATGCGTTGTTTCAGTGAATTGACAGGCGGTGGTTTTGTGGCGCAGGATTATAACGCGGGCAGTATCAGGGTGCTGGAGGGGCTGGAGGCCGTAAGGATGCGGCCCGGCATGTATATCGGCTCTACCGGCTCAAGAGGCCTGCATCATCTTTTGTGGGAGATCGTGGATAACGCGATCGACGAATTTATGGGTGGGTTTGCCACTGAGGTGGCGGTCACCCTGCATAAGGACGGCTCCGCTTCCGTATGGGATAACGGAAGAGGCATGCCTGTGGATACCCATCCCGAGCTGGGCGTGCCCGGCGTTGAGGTGATCTTTACCAAGCTGCACGCGGGCGGCAAATTCGGCAACGATAACTATGAATATTCCGGCGGCCTGCATGGCGTGGGTGCCGCGGTGGTGAACGCGCTGAGCAAGTGGGTGCAGGTGGATATCTTCCGCGACTGGTCACACTACACCATGCGCTTTGAGACCTTTACCGATGAAAAGACCGGAAAACTCAATGCCGGTGCGCCCGTGACAAAGCTGGAAAAGGTGGGCAACACACGCAAAAAGGGCACGTTGGTGCGCTTTCTGCCCGATGATACCGTGTTTGAGGAAATGGGCTTCCATTCCGAAAACGTATGCCGCAGGCTGAGGGAGCTGGCCTATCTGAACCGGGGCATCCGCATCACCTTTGATGATGAAAACAGCAAAAACAGCGAGCTGGCGCATCAGGAATTCTGCTACGCCGGCGGCATCGCGGATTATGTGAAATACCTCAACAAGGACAAGACCTCTCTGCATGAGGAGCCCATTTATCTTGAGGGCAAAAAGGACGGCGTGGCGTTTACCGCCGCCATCCAGTATACCGACAGCTTTACCGAAAATGTGTTTTCCTATGTAAACAGCATCCCCACCGGCGAGGGCGGTACGCATGAGATGGGCTTCCGCACGGCGCTTACAAAGGTGATGAACGACTACGCGAGAAAGATCGGCGCGCTGAAGGATAAGGATAGCAACCTGGCGGGCGAGGATTTCCGCGAGGGCATCACCGTGGTGCTGGAGGTGCTGGTCAAAAACCCGCAGTTTGAAGGGCAGACGAAGGGCAAGCTGGGCAATACCGAGGTGCGCCCTGCCGTTGAAGCCGTGGCCACCGAGAAGCTGGAGCTGTTCCTGGAGGACCTGAAAAACCAGGATCTGGGGCAGAAACTGGTGGAAAAGGCGGTCAAGAGCGCCCGCGTACGCGAGGCGACAAGAAAGGCCCGCGATGTGGCAAGGGCCAAAAACCAGCTGGAGGCCGCGCCGCTGGTGGGCAAGCTGAGCGCCTGCACCGGGCGGCGTGCCGAGGAGAACGAGCTGTTCATCGTGGAGGGCGACAGCGCCGGCGGCAGCGCCAAGCAGGGAAGAGACCGGCATTTTCAGGCCATCCTGCCGCTGCGCGGAAAGCCCCTCAACGCCGAAAAGAAACGGCTGGACCAGGTGCTGGCCAATGAGGAGTTCCGCTCCATCATCACGGCACTGGGCACCGGCATAGAAAACGATTTTGATCTTTCGCTGCTCAAGTACGACAAGGTGATCATCCTTTCGGATGCCGATCAGGACGGCGCCCATATCCGTGCCATCCTGCTCACCTTCTTCTACCGCTATATGCGCCCGCTGGTAACGGAGGGGCATGTGTACATCGGCATGCCGCCGCTTTACGGCATCAAAAAGAACGGCGTTACACAGTACGCCTATGATGATAAGGTGCTGAAAAAGCTTACGGCGGGGCTGAAGGGCTATACGCTGCAGCGCTATAAGGGCCTTGGCGAAATGAACCCTGAGCAGCTGTGGGAAACCACTATGAACCCCGAAAACCGCAAGCTGATGCAGGTGACCTGCGAGGACGCCGCCGAGGCGGAGCGCATGATTACCGTGCTGATGGGCGACAAGGTGGACCCGCGCAGGGAATACATCATCAGCCACGCGGAGTTCAATAAAAAAGACGATTTTGACGAGCATCTGAGCAGAGCGAACGGCAATAAGGATCAGCAGTAAGCCGGGCCGGAAGCTCTCTGTCCGAAGGAGGATATACAAGCATGGCCAAGCAGCCCCCTGTGGAAAAAAAGGAACCGGATATCATTCAAAGCGCGCTGGAGGACGTGATGCATCAGAGCATGATGCCCTATGCCGAGCACGTTATCCTTGAACGCGCCATCCCCCGCGTGGAGGATGGCTTGAAGCCCGTGCAGCGCCGCATCCTGTACACCATGCAGGAGCTGGGACTGGCTCCCGATAAGCCGCACCGCAAGTGCGCGCGTATCGTGGGCGACTGCCTGGGTAAATATCATCCTCACGGCGATTCCAGCGTGTACGAGGCCCTTACGCGCATGGCGCAGCCCTTTTCGCTGCGCGGCGTGATGGTGGACGGCCACGGCAATTTCGGCTCCATCGACGGCGACGGCGCCGCCGCCATGCGTTATACCGAGGCGAGGATGGCCCCGCTGGCGCTGGAGATGCTGCGCGATATCGAAAAGGACACGGTCTCCTTCTCCCTGAACTTTGATGACACCCTGAAGGAGCCGGACCTGCTGCCTGCCCGCTTCCCCAACCTGCTTGTGAACGGCTCCAGCGGCATCGCCGTGGGCCTTGCCACCAATATCCCCCCCCACAACCTGCGGGAGACCGCTCAGGCCGTATGCCTGCAGATGGATGACCCGGATGTGACGCTGACGGACCTGATGAAGGTGCTTCCCTGCCCGGATTTTCCCACGGGCGGCCTGCTGCTGGATACGCCGGAGATCTGCTCCGCCTATGAGACCGGCAGGGGCAAGCTGCTTCTTCGCTGCCGCACCCATATCGAAAAGGGACCGGCCGGGCGCTCGCTGATCGTGATCGACGAGATCCCCTACGGCGTCAACAAGGCGCAGATGCTGGAAAAGATCCTGAAGCTGAGCGAGGAAAAGAAGGACAGCCCGCTGGGCAGCATCCACGATATCCGCGATGAGAGCGACCGCACCGGCATGCGCGCCGTGGTGGAAGTGAAAAAGGACGCGGACCCCGAAAAGGTGCTGAAATACCTGTTCCGCTACAGCGATATGCAGGTGACCTTCGGCGTGAACATGGTGGCCATCGCGGACGGCAAGCCCGTGCAGATGGGGCTGAAGGAAGCGATCGGCTATTACATACGCCACCAGAAGGATGTGGTGACGCGCCGCACGAAATATGAGCTGGAGCAGGCGAAGGCCCGCGCGCATGTGCTGGAAGCGCTGATCGTGGCGGTGGATAATCTGGACGAGATCATCGCCCTGATCCGCTCAAGCAAAAACGGCAAGGAGGCCCGCCAGCGCCTGATGGAGCGCTTCAGCTTTGACGAGGTGCAGGCACAGGCCATTCTGGACCTGCGTCTGCAGCGGCTGACCGGGCTGGAGATCCTGACGCTGCGTCAGGAATATGCCGATACCCTGAAGCTGATCGACCGGCTGGAGGGCATCCTGAAAAGTGAAAAGAAGCTGATCGCCGTGATCAAAAAGGAACTGACCGAGATCGCGGATGAATACGGCGATGACCGCCGCACCGAGCTGATATGCGAGGCGGAGGATACGGACGTGCCCGATGAAAAGCAGGAGGCCCTGCCCGAGGATGCCGTGGTGTTCTTTACCCGGTCCGGACAGCTGCGCCGCGTGTCTCCCCGCGTGTTTGAAAAGATGGAGCCGCCCGCGTTGCCTGAGGAGGGGTATCGCTGGCTGTTCCGCACACAGACCAACCATACGCTGCTCTTCTTTACCGATAAGGGCAACTGCTACCCGCTCTCCGTGGGCGCTTTGCAGGAACAGAACAAGCCGAAGGACCGCGGCGTATCCCTGAACGGTGTGCTGGCGGGCCTTGAAAAGGATGAAAAGCCGGTGGAGCTGATGCTTATCACCCCGGGCAGCCTGAACGCGATGGGAGACCTTATCTTCTTCACGCGGCTCGGTCAGGTGAAACGCACCGAGGCGGCGGAATATGATGTGAAGCGCGCCAGAGTGAACGCCTGCGGCCTGCGCGAGGGCGACAGCGTGATCGCGGTGGAGGTGTTTGAGCAGGGCAGGGATCTGCTTGAGATCACCCGCGCGGGCCAGAGCATACGCTTTGAAGCGGACGAGGTGCCCGTGCAGGGACGCACGGGCACCGGCGTGCGCGGCGTGAAGCTGGATGAGGGCGATGAGGTGATCTTTGCCTGCGGGCTTACCAATACCGATCAGGTGCTGCTCTTTACCGAGCGCGGCTTCGGCAAGCGTATACCGGGCGCCCTGTTTGATAAACAGAGCAGAGCCGGAAAGGGCTGCCGCTGTGTGGCCTTCAATAAAAACGGCACTACCGGCACCTGCGCGGCGGCGGTGGCGTGTATACAGGGCAGCCGCTCCTTTACGCTGCGCCAGGCCGGAGGCCTTTGCACGGTGCTCTCCTCGGATGAGCTGCCCTGCCTGCCGCTGGCCGATAAGGGAAAGCCCATCGTGATGGCGCTGCTTTCGGATGTGGTGGAGGAAATCATCCTGTAAGGAAGGACAGGGATCGACAGTATGAGCGAATGTTTTCCGGACGCGCTGTACGCGCCCGGTCAGCGTGAAAAATACAGGCAGGCCGCTCTGAACAGGCGGTCTGTGCGCGCGTTCTGCGCCGCGCCGGATCAGCACCAGACGGAGGCGCTGAACAGCCTGTGCGAAAGCGTATGCCTGCCCGGCGTGAGGATCGTGACCGGCGTATGCGATGACCGGCTGTTCGTTTCCTTTCCCGTGGTGGGCGCGGTGATCGGCTGCCGGAGATACGCTGCCGTGATCGTGGATAAAACGGTGCCGCGCTCTGTGCTCTACGCGGGCGTGATGGGAGAAAACCTGGTGCTGGAGGCGGAAAGCATGGGGCTTTCCACCTGCTGGGTGGCCGGCAGCTTCCGCCGCTCCCGGGTGGAGATCGAAACCGGAAAAAACGAAAAGATCGCCGCCGTGATCGCCATGGGGGTGAGCGCGGAAACGGTGACCGGCGCGAGAGTGCGCAAAAAGCTTTCCGATATCTGCCTGCAGGATCCGTCCTCCTGGCCGCTCTGGGCCTTTTCGGCTGCTGAGAATGTGCGCATCGCGCCCTCCGCGCTCAACCGTCAGCCGTGGCGGCTGGCGTTTTCGGGACGCACGCTGCTTTTGAAGCGCGCTCCGATGGCGGATGACCTTTCGATGGGCATTGCCCTTCAGCATATGATCTGCGGCATCGGTGAAAAGCCCTATCATGTAACGCTGGGCACAAAGGCGGAAACGGCATGCCTCGTATCGGAGGACCGTACGCTATGAGCCTGTTTGAGCAGAACGAGAAAAAACTGGCTCCGCTGGCGGACCGGATGCGCCCGAGAACGGTAGCGGAGTTTCTGGGCCAGGAGCATATCGTGGGCGAGGGCTGTCTGCTGCGCCGCGCGATCGAGGCGGACCGGCTTACTTCATCTATATTCTGGGGGCCGCCGGGCTGCGGAAAGACCACGCTGGCCTCGGTGATCGCAGGCAGCACGCACGCCGCCTTCGTGAAGCTGAACGCCGTTACCAGCGGTGTGCAGGATGTGCGCGCGGAGCTTGAAAAGGCGCGGGAACGCCGTACCCTGTACGGGCAGCCCACCTATCTTTTGCTGGATGAATGCCACCGCTGGAGCAAGGCGCAGTCCGATTCCATCCTGCCGGCTATGGAGGAGGGACTGATCCGCTTTATCGGCTCCACCACCGAAAACCCCATGATCGTCATGACGCCCGCCATCGTGAGCCGCTGCCGGGTGTTTGCCTTCAAAAGACTTTCGGAGCAGGATGTGCTGAAGGCGCTGAAAAACGCGCTGGCGGACAGCGAGCGCGGACTGGGCGCGATGGATGTGAAGGCGGATGAGGACGCGCTGATGCATCTGGCGCGCATGAGCTCGGGCGATGTGCGCACCGCGCTCAACGTACTGGAGCTGGCGGCGCTTTCCACGCCGACCGGCGAAAACGGCATCCATATCACCCTGTCCGTCGCGGAGGAAAGCATCCAGCGTCCTGTTTTCGGCTGCGGTGAAAACGATATGTACAATATGCTGAGCGCCTTCTGCAAAAGCATGCGCGGCTCGGACAGCGATGCCGCCCTGCTGTGGTGCGCCCGGCTTTTGCGCGCGGGCATGGACCCGCGGGTGATCGCCCGCCGTGTGGTGGTACATGCCAGCGAGGATGTGGGGCTGGCCGATCCCGTTGCCATGCTGCAGGCGGCGGCCGCTATGCAGGCGCTGGAAACGGTGGGGATGCCCGAGGCCAGGATACCGCTGGCGCAGGCGATCATTGCCGTGTGTGAAAGCCCGAAATCCAACAGTGTGGTCATGGCGATCGACAGCGCTCTCGCGGATGCCGACCGGGGCTTTACGGGAGATGTGCCCCTTTACCTGAGGGATGACCACTACGCCGGAGCCGCCCGTGCGGGCGCGACCACCGGAAAGGCCTATAAATACCCGCATGATTACCCGGGGCACTGGGTAAAGCAGCAGTATATGCCGGACGGCATGGAGGAGAAGGAGTATTATTTCCCCTCTGATCAGGGCCGGGAGGCAAAAATACGCAAGCATCCGAAAAAATAAGCCATACCGAAGAGCTCATGCTGAGGCCGCTTCCGGATTTCCGGAGGCGGTCTTTTTCGCGGAAAAGCCCCGGGCGTGTATGCATTGATACAAAAACAACAATCAATTCTGCTCATTTGATCATCGGCATTTTGAGATGCATCCCGAATGCTCCGGCATAACGCGGCAGAAATCTATTGAATTTTGGATAAACTGGATATATAATTGATACAGATTTTGTGACCGGAAAGCAGAGTGTTCTGAACAGAAACGGGAGGATATTATGGTACAGAGGACAACGACAGCCAAACGGGAAGTATATTTTGCTTACAGATGCTGTGAATGCGGGCGTATTTCGGTGAACAGGGATGAGGTTGTAGGCACAGGCGTATCAAACGGCGTTTTTTCCGCTTCATCCGAGGTTTCCGAGCAGCGCGCGGTTAACAACCTTGAAAAGCGGTTTCTGAAATATGAAGAAAAGATCAACGGGAAGCACAAATTCCCGTCCTGCAGGATCAGGTGCTCCGTGTGCAACGCGCCCGTTCAGGCAGTCGCTCCCAAGGTGTTCTATATCATCGGCGCCATCCTTCTGTTTATCGGTTTTGAGTTCCTAATGGTAGGGGGGAGTGACGGAAGGCCTTATGTGGTTGCAGTCTCGCTGTGCATGCTTGCCGTGGCTGCTTTTCTTCTGTTTCTTCCGAAGATCCGTCTTTCGGCGTATAACCGGAAGCGTACGGAATGCATGACGGGAAAACACGATATGACCTATTATCCCCTTATCATTCCGACAGACAGGGAATCCATTGATCTGCACGATCTGCGTATACAGGCGCTGATCCTGGAATATGCCTGGAAGCATCCCCAAAACGCCGCTTTTGCCGGGCTGGCGAATAGGATCCTGAAAATGTATGCCGGAACCTATGAAGGTAACGATTTCAGAACGGAGGATATGACTCCGGATCACGAAAAGCTGAACAGCGAATACCGCCGCGCGGGATCATTGCTGGAAAACGCGCGCAAAAAGAAGAATACGGAGCATTTTGAAAAAGCCGCCGGGATCTACGATACGCTCGGCACCTACAGGGACAGTGAGTTTCTGGCGGAGTGCTGCCGCCGTGAGATCACCGGTATAGGGGATAAGAAAAAGAAAAGCAAAAAGCGTGTCAGGATCGCTGTGCTCATCGCGGCAGCGGCGGTGATCACCTTTATTTGCATGACCGTCTACAACAGGGTGATCATTCCCGGGAAGGAACTGAAAAGGGCGGAGGAGCTTGCCGAAAACGGAGACTTTGAAGGCGCGAGACAGATCTATGAGGAAAACGGAAAAACGGATGAAGCCCGGAAAATGACGGTCAGAATGGGTGACGCCGCCTTTGACGCGGGCGATCCCGCCAGGGCAATGGAATACTACAGATCCGCCGGAGATAAGGAGAAGATCGCTTTGGCCGGGACAAGGCTTGGCGATGAGGCGCTTGATGCCGGAGACCTTGACGCGGCGGTGGCGTATTATACCGATGCCGGAGTGCCTGAAAAGGGCACAGAGGCCGCTGTGCGGTATTTTGAGACCGCGGCAGGGAAGGGAGACCTGGAAGCGGCGTACGGCGCTTACCGGAAATGCGGAAGCGCGGCGGATAAGGAGACCATGCTGGAGCTGATCCTCACAAAGCGCGAAGCAGCCGGAGCGGCCGCGATCACCGCGGCTGCCGGGTTCGGGGCGGAGATCACGGATATCAACGGGCAGCTTCAGTATTGCGGCCGGCTGTATGACGCCGGGTATGATCTGGATGAGGTCTATCCGGACGGCGTGATCGTTGATGCGGATCTCAGGCAGTACAGTGTGATGAACAAAGCCGAAGAAACAAGCGGGTTTGATCCCGGAATACTGGTTTTTTCCGTGGAGGAGAAACAACCGGGACGGACGTTCTACGGCTCCGGGCTTGCCGGAGCGGTACATGTGTATGAACCGTCCGATACCGGTTCCGAAACCTATTTCAACAGCCATGACAGGATGAAGGATGATTGCCTTACCGTAAAGCTGCTTCCCGGCATGACCTGGCTGATAGACGAAGAGGACCGTGCCGGAAGCTGGGAGGGGTGCAATACCCTTCTGATCCTTGAAACCGGCTATATGGGCTACCTTGACGAATATCAGTATTCAAACACGGAATCTACCGCCGCAGGCCAGCTGAAAGCACAGAATTTTGATTCGCAGCAGGAGCTTTATGCCTACATCAGTAAGAACATATCAAAGTACAGGAATTTTTCCTTCTATGTGAATTATGATGTTTATGCCGCGATATCGCTGTTCCCAAAGGACGAACCCGGAAAGTACACCATGCTGTATGCGGACTACTATGATTACAAAGACAGCGCCTTCAAATCCATATCGCATTACGCGACAGCGGACCGGAGCGCTCTGCTGGATGTGCTGCATAAGCTGCTGAAAGCAGAGTGACCGAAAACAGCACCGCTTCCGGATTTCCGGGGGCGGTCTTTTTTGCGGAAAAGCCCCGGATAATTGTTAACAATTCTGAAAATGGTTGACTTTGTAACAAAAGTGTAATAAAATCTGTATTAGGTGTACTGGGTACACATGTATCTTTATGTCCGGTCCTCCGGATGAAGTACCGATGGTCTGTTTGAAAAACGGCCGAATATATTTTTCAAACAGATGGGCTGATGAATGAGAAATTACGCCTGTTTTCAGGAACGGGAGGGTGTACGATATGATAAAGGACCGTAATGCCGGCAGACAGACGCGCCTGTGCGCGCTTCTTTGCGTACTGGTGATGATGTTCACGCTGTTTTCCGTGCCTGCCTATGCCGCCGGGAAGAGCTATATCAAGCTGAAGACCGGCAGTGTGGCGCTGAGAGGCACCGCCGGTACAGATGGCGAAAAGCTGGCTACCCTGCAGCAGGGCTGGGTGATGGAGAAGACCGGTACCGTGACCGGCTCGGACGGCAAGCTGTGGGTGGCCGTGAGCGGCTATACGCCGAGCGACCTGAATAACATCCGGTCGGGCTTCGTCCGTTCCGATTATGTTGCCGATATCACCGAGGCCGAGGCCGAGGCCTGGTATGAAAGCAAGCTGGGCCCCAAACGCACCGCCGCTCCGAAAACCTATTCCGACTGGGGCGAATGCAAGGGCGACGGGGTAAAGCTGCGCTCTGAGGCGGATCAGTCCTCCGCCGTGCTGTGCCAGCTTCAGCGGGGCGCGGAGTTCTATATCCTCAATGTGCCTTCCGACAGGGAAAACGGCTGGTACAGAGTGCAGTATCAGGAATATACGGGCTATATCTCCGCGGCGTATGTGAACAGGCTTACCGTGGAGGAAGCGGTGAGCCGCGGCCTGATCGACGCGCCCACGCCCACTCCCTCTCCCGCGCCCGGTCAGATGCGGGGCTATATCCGCTTCACGCACGGCACCGTGGCGCTGCGCAAACAGCCCGGCCTCTCTTCCGATGTTCTGTATTCTGTCAGTACGGGCACTGAGGCGTCGTGGTTCAGCAAGACGGATTACAAGGTGGACGGTTATTACTGGTATGAGTGCGAGGTGAAGGGCATGCGCGGCTGGGTGGCCGCGAGCCTGGTAGAGGAGATCGGCGCGGATGAACCCACTCCCGTTCCCACCGCCGTGAAGACGCCCACGCTCACCCCCAGGGCGACCGCTACGCCCGTGCCCACCGATGCACCGGTCACGGGAAAATATCTGAAGGTGAAGACGGGCAATGTATCCCTGCGTGCGAAGGCCGGTATCTCCGCCAAAAAGCTGGATACGCTGAAGATCAACGAGATCATGCCCTGGTTTACCAAAACGGCCCAAAAGATCGACGGCCATTACTGGTATGAGGTGGATCACAACGGTACCCGCGGCTGGGTGGCAGCCGATTATGTGACGGAAGTGAACGCGACGCCCGCGCCTACCGCGACAGTCAGGCCTACCGCCACGCCCAAGCCCACGGATGCGCCCGTGCCTACCGCTACGCCCGCGCCCACCGATACGCCGGTCTATGAAAAATACCTGAAGTTGAAGACGGGCAATGTATCCCTGCGTGCAAAGGCCGGTACCTCCGGCAAAAAGCTGGATACGCTGAAGATCAACGAGATCGTGCCCTGGTTTACCAAAACAGCGGTCAAGATCGACGGCTATTACTGGTATGAGGTGGAACATAACGGCATACGCGGCTGGGTGGCTGCCGACTATGTGACCGAAATACACGATGTAACGCCCGCTCCCGTGACGGCAACGCCTGTTATTACGCCGAGGCCTACGGATGCTCCCGTGACCGTGGTGGGCTATGTGGCGCTGACCGGCTCGGCCGTGTATGTGCGCGCTGCGAACAGTAAAGAGAGCGCGTCTGTCGTAAGCCTCAAAAAGAACACCGTGCTTGAGCTGATCGGCGACCCTGTGGCGGATGCGGACGGCACGAAGAATGTCTGGTATCCCGTGCGCACCCCGGACGGAAAAACCGGCTATGTGCGCAGCGATGTCTCGTATCAGCTGTCTGAATGGCAGGCGGAGCAGTACCGCAAAACCGGCATCCTGTGCACCCCCACGCCCGCGCCCACCGCTGTTCCCTCCGGCTACAGCAACTATGTGCGCGTGAAGGTGAGCAAGTGCAATGCGCGCGCCTCGGCCTCCACGGGCTCTGCTTCCTTAGGCACCGCCGTGAACGGGCAAGTATTTGAATTTACCCAGACGCAGGATGTGGGCAATTATACCTGGTATAAGGTAAAGCTTCCCTCCTCCTTCACTTCTTCCACCGGCTGGATCCGCGCCGATATGGTGAGCAGGATGACCTGGGATGAGTACAGCGAGTGGCGTAAGCAGCATCCCGATCCCACGCCCTCTCCTGTACCCACCGTTACCCCGCATCCGGATTTCGATCCGGAGCAGATGAGTGATCTGGGTCTTTCGCTGGTCAATAACGCGACCATACGCTCGGGCGCGAGCGTCAAGTCCCAGAGCATTTCAAAGGTGGTCAATGTGGACAGCAAGGTGATCGTTCTCGGAAAATATCAGGCGGACGAGGAGAAACCCAAGCTGATCTGGTTTGAAGTGCAGTATGAAAACACGACCGGCTGGATGCGCAGTGATGTGCTGCGTGTGCTGACCAAGCGCGAAAAGCTGGCCTATACGCAGAGCGGCAATCCCGACCTGCCTCCTGAGGCCTCCTATACTTTGCTCAAACAGAATGATTCCGGAGAGGCTGTACTGGAACTGCAGAAGGAACTGTGCAGGCAGGGCTATCTTGCCGAGAGCGAGTGTGACGGCACCTACCGCGGCACTACCGCGAGCGCTGTTGAAAACTATCAGCGCGATCACAGGCTTACCGTTGACGGTATTGCCGGTGAGGAGACCCAGCACAGCCTGTTCAACACCGTGCCGGTCGGTACCTATAAGCACTCTACGGCCGATCCTGATCTGCAGCCCGTTGAGAAGGCGGACTGGTTCAGCGTGGTACAGTATGTATGGGAGCGCAATGAGATCGCCATCGTGACTGATGTGGAGACCGGCTGTTCCTTCCGTGCCCGCCGCTGGGCCGGTGGACAGCATGCCGACGTGGAGCCGTACTCCGCGGCGGATACGGCGGTGATGTGCCATATTTACAAGGTGGCAGATTCGCAGGAGATCCTGGAAAAGAACCTGTATCAGAGAAGGGCCCTGTGGGTAACGATCGACGGACGCACCTTTGCCGCTTCCATGTACGGTGTGCCGCATAACTATCCCGAGGGAGACACCATCCCCGATAACGATTTCTCCGGTCAGTTCTGTATCCATTTCCTGAACAGCAAAACGCACGGGACCACCGCTTCGCCCGCGCATGTGGATAAGGACCATCAGGACAAGATCCAGTACGCGTACGACCATTCCATCAGCGGAAAGAAATAATTCCCCCGCGGTACCGTATGACGGTGCCGGAAAGGAGGTCACTGCAGAAAATTCTGCAGTGGCCTTCTTTTGTTCAGGGAATTTTCGTAAAAACGATATCCGCGATCTGCCGGATCGATCACTTGCTTGCCGGAACGCGGTATTCCGGGCGTCCCTGGCCGTATCCCGCGCCGGCAGCGCGGCGCTTCAGACCGGTTTTTCCGTTATTGTCCCAAACGGAGTATAATAAAACACGAACATTAGTTATCAAATGCGTAATAAAGTTTGATATATATTGCGAAATACAGTAAAAAAACGAACGGCGGTGTGTTTACAACACAAAATATTCGTGTTATACTGAAAACGCGGAAGAGATTCCGCCTGCTTCGTAACTGACGGCAAGTGGGGAACACAGGGGAGCGAGGCAGAAGCGGGTATCCCGCAGCCGGCCGTCTGGGCGCAATAGCATGCTGGTGCTGTTTGCGCTGTTTTTTATTTCGCGGCTGCTTTTTCAGCTTTCCGGCTTTGCCGGGGGAAATAGTGAAAGCGGAACGCGGATACCGGAAAAAATGAAACAGGGGTGGAAAAGCCATGAAAAAAGTAGGAATCGTTATGGGAAGCGACAGTGATCTGCCGGTGGTCCGGAAGGCGATCGATATACTGAAGGAACTGGATATTCCCTGCGAAGCCCATATCTGCTCCGCCCACCGCACGCCTCATGAGGCAGCGGAATTTGCGGGGAACGCCGCGGAAAACGGGTTCGGCGTACTTATCGCAGCCGCCGGCATGGCGGCGCATCTGGCCGGCGCGCTCGCGGCCAACACGGTATTGCCCGTTATAGGCATTCCCTGCGGAGGAGCGTCTCTGGGCGGTCTGGACGCCCTGCTTTCCACCGTTCAGATGCCCTCGGGCATCCCTGTCGCCACCGTGGGCGTGAACGGCGGCGCGAACGCCGCGCTGCTGGCGGCCCAGATCCTCGCCGTGGGCGACCCCGCGCTTGCCGGGAAGCTGCAGGCCAAAAGAGAAAGCGCGCGTGAGACCGTTTTGAACAAGGACCGTGAATTGCAGCAGCAACTGCTGTGATCATAGAAATGCTGATGAGCGGAGGGACTGACATGGAAAAGAAGCTTGTTTACAAGGGGAAGACCAAGGATGTTTACGCGCTGGAAAACGGCAATTACCTGCTTTTGTTCAAGGATGACTGCACCGGCAAGGACGGCGTGTTCGATCCCGGTGAAAACAGCGTGGGCCTGAGCATCGACGGGATCGGCGATGTGAACCTTCGCATGAGCATTTACTTTTTTGAAAAGATCAACGCCGCCGGCATCCGCACGCATTTTGTGAACGCCGATCTTGAAAACACCACGATGGAGGTGCTTCCCGCCGCCGTTTTCGGCAAGGGGCTTGAGGTCATCTGCCGCTACAGGGCCGTTGGCAGCTTCTACCGCCGCTACAGCGATTATATCGCGGAGGGCGCCGTTCTTCCCGCCTATGTGGAAATGACCTTCAAGAACGATGAAAAGGGCGATCCGCTGGTGACCGAGGAGGGCCTGAAGGTGCTGGGCGTTATGACGGAGGAGCAGTACGCGGATATCTGCGATATGACCCGCCGCATCACCGCCATCGTGGCCGGAGAACTGAAAAAGAAGGATATCGAGCTGTATGATATCAAGTTTGAATTCGGCTATGACAGGGACGGCAGCGTGATGCTGATCGACGAGATCTCCTCCGGCAACATGCGTGCCTATAAGAACGGGGAATATATCGATCCCGTTACGCTCAGCAGGCTGTTTTTTGCTAAATAATAATTCCGGTGTTTTCTGACCGGGCAGAGGGAGCACAAAATGGGTGGTTTCTTTGGCATCGCGTCTTATCATGACTGCATGACGGATGTATTTTTCGGGGTGGATTATCATTCTCATCTGGGCACAAAGCGCGGCGGTCTGGCCTGCTATGATGAAACGGTCGGGCTGCAGAGAAAGATCCACAATATCGAAAACGCGCCGTTCAGGACCAAGTTTGAGCATGTTTTTGAGGAGATGAGAGGCGTATCCGCTATCGGATGCATCTCGGACTGCGATCCCCAGCCTCTGCTTGTCCGCAGCAACCTGGGCACCTACGCCATCTGCATGGTGGGCTATATCAATAACGCGGATGAGCTGATCGACCAGTATCTTTCCTTCAGCGGCGGGCATTTTGACGCCATGACGGGCGGCAAGGTGAACAGCACCGAGCTTCTCGCGGCCCTGATCAACCAGAAGAGCAGCTTCGCGGAGGGCATCCGCTTTGCCCAGAAAGCCATCAGGGGAAGCGCGTGCATACTGGTGCTTGAAAGCAACGGCACGATCATTGCTGCGAGAGACAAGCTGGGAAGGCTGCCGGTGCAGATCGGTAAACGCGAGGACGGGATGGCGGTCTCCTTTGAAAGGTTCGCCTATCAGAAGCTGGGCTTTGAGCATGTGAGAGAGCTGGGCCCCGGGGAGATCGTTGAGATCACCTACGACGGCGAAAAGCAACTGGATCCGCCGGGCAGCGAAATGCGCATCTGCTCCTTCCTGTGGAGCTATTACGGTTATCCCACATCCACCTATGAGGGGATCAATGTGGAAGCCATGCGCTACCGCAACGGCGAGATCATGGCCGAAAATGACGAGAAGAACGGGAGAAACGCGCCGATCGATTATGTGGGCGGCGTTCCCGATTCCGGCACGCCTCACGCGATCGGATATGCCAACCGCAGCGGAAAGCATTTCGCGCGGGCGTTCATCAAGTACACCCCCACCTGGTCCCGTTCCTTCATGCCGTCCTCTCAGGCGGACCGTGAGCGCATCGCGAAAATGAAGCAGATCCCCGTCAGGGAGCTGATCCGGGATAAAAACCTCCTGTTTGTGGATGACAGCATCGTGCGCGGCACGCAGCTGCGCGAGACGGTAGAATTTCTTTACGAGAACGGCGCGGCGAGCGTGCATATGCGTTCCGCCTGCCCGCCCATCATGTACGGCTGCAAGTTCCTCAATTTTTCCCGGGCAACATCCGATATGGATCTGATCGCGCGCCGTGTCATCAAGGAGCTGGAGGGCGAAGAGGGCTTTGCCCATATCGACGAATACTCGGATTCCTCAACGGAGCGCGGAAAGGCGCTGAGGCAGAGGATCTGCGAGAAATTCCACTTTTCTTCTCTTGAGTTCCAGTCCATCGAGGGTGTTGTGCGCTCCATCGGGCTGGATCCCTGCAAACTGTGTACCTACTGCTGGACCGGAAAGGAATAACGGATCATGAACGAACTGTCTCACAGCACTTCTTACGCCGCTTCCGGCGTTGATATCACGGCGGGCTACCGCAGTGTGGAACTGATGAAAAAGCACATCGCGCGCACGGTCATCCCCGGCGTTCTGGGCGGGATCGGCGGCTTCGGCGGCCTCTTTGAGCTGGATACGAAGGGGATGGAGCATCCCGTTCTCGTAAGCGGCACGGACGGTGTGGGCACCAAGCTGAAGCTCGCGTTCCTGATGGACAGGCACGACACCGTGGGGATCGACTGTGTTGCCATGTGCGTGAATGACATCATCTGCAGCGGGGCAAGGCCGCTTTATTTTCTGGATTATATCGCCTGTGGGAAAAATGTTCCCGAGCGGATCGCCGATATCGTAAAGGGCGTGAGCGAGGGCTGCGTTCAGGCCGGCTGCGCGCTGGTGGGCGGCGAGACGGCGGAAATGCCCGGCTTCTATCCCGAGGATGAATATGACCTGGCCGGCTGCTCAACGGGCATCGTGGACCGGGAAAAGATCATTGACCACAGCGCTGTGGCCGAGGGCGATGTGATCATCGCGCTGCCCTCCTCCGGCGTGCATTCAAACGGCTTCTCTCTGGTGCGCAGGGTGTTTGATGTGGAAAACTGCGATCTGAAAACGCCGGTGGAGGCGCTGGGAGGAAAGAGCCTGGGAGAGACGCTGCTCACCCCCACAAGGATCTATGTGAAGCCTGTGCTCGCGCTGGCGGAAAAGGTGAAGGTAAAGGGGATCTCCCACATCACCGGCGGCGGCTTTTATGAGAACATCCCGCGCAGCGTTCCGGACGGCCTGTGCGCGCGCGTTGAGAAAAGCAGGATCCGGGTGCTTCCCGTTTTTGACCTGATCATGAAAAAGGGCGGCATTTCGGAGCGTGATATGTTCAATACCTTCAATATGGGCGTCGGGATGACCGTGACCGTTGCCGCGGAGGACGCGGATACCGCGCTCGGCATCCTGTCCGGATACGGCGAAGACCCGTATGTGATCGGCAGGATCGTGCGGGGCGAAAGCAAAATACAGCTGGTGTGACGCCGGGGCGCGGAGGGTAAAAAGATGGTATATATTCGGGATATCCTGTCCGGTGTGCTTTCCGGTGTGCTGATCTCCATCGGCGGAAGCGTGTTTCTTGCCTGTGAAAACAGGATCGCCGGGGCTGTTCTGTTCTGTGTGGCGCTGCTCTGTATCTGCCTGAAGGGTTATTCCCTTTTTACGGGAAAGGTAGGCTTTATCCCGGCAAAGCATACGAAGGCCGATGTGAGCGCCCTGCTGCTGGGGCTGCTGGGCAACCTGCTGGGCACGGTGCTGTGCGGATATCTGCTGCGGCTGGCCGGTATGCCCTTTTGCGAAACGGCCCTGACGGTATGCGAAGCAAAGCTTGCCCAGAGCGTTCCGTCCGGCCTGATCCGGGCGGTTTTCTGCGGGGTGCTGATGTACATGGCGGTAAGCATCTACCGCGAGAAAAACACGGTGACCGGCATCCTGTTCTGCATTCCGGCATTCATCCTCAGCGGCTTTGAGCATTCCGTGGCCGATATGTTTTACTTTGCCGCCTCTGGCATCGTGAGCCTGCAGGCGATGGGCTATATCTGGCTGGTGATCGCCGGAAATGCCGCGGGCGCGATGGCGGCGTCCGGCGCGGAGCTGATCTGCCGGGGGACGAAGGAGGAGAAAAATGCAAAACGGTAAGCTCAGGATCGCGGTGTTCGTATCCGGCGGAGGGACGAACCTGCAGGCCATACTGGACGCGCAGCACAGCGGGATCATCCAAAACGGTCATGTGTGCCTTGTGATCTCGAGCCGTGAGGGCGTATACGCGCTGGAGCGGGCCGAAAAGGCCGGTGTGCCCTCGCTTGTCATTTCCAGAAAGCAGCTGGGCGGGCAGGCTGCCTTTGAAGAGGCGATCGGGCAGGCGCTGAGTGATCATGGCATCGATTTGATCGTGCTCGCGGGCTTCCTTTCCATCCTGAGCGCGGAATTTACGAAAAAATACGATCACAGGATCATCAATATCCACCCCTCGCTGATCCCGTCCTTCTGCGGGGAGGGCTATTACGGATTGCGCGTGCATGAGGCGGCGCTGCAAAAGGGCGTGAAGGTGACGGGCGCCACCGTACACTATGTGAACGAGATCCCGGACGGGGGAGAGATCATCCTGCAGAAGGCGGTACGCGTGTACGCGGGCGATACGCCCGAAAAGCTGCAGCAGAGAGTGATGAAGCAGGCGGAATGGATCATATTGCCGAAGGCGGTCGAAGCCGTGTGCAAAAAACTGCTGACTAGGGTGTGTTTCTAGGGTGTGTTTCTAAATTCAAAACGATGCATTTTCAGCATC
>CALGBY010000033.1 GCA_937886445.1 uncultured Clostridia bacterium
AACATTGCCCTGATGGATAATGACTATGCTTCAAAACTACTCTTTGGCTCGTTTCACTCTGCTCTGAAATAACCTCTTGCCTGTTTTCTTGACTGTGCTTGTTTGCCTACCGCATTTTTAAATGAGATGACCCTGTTACTACCGGAACAAGCATTGCGGAAAACGGTTTATTATGGTATAGTATTTTACGAGAATGTCTGCGGATATCTTTCAAGCAGGCCAAATTAACGCTATCAGAAAAAATAAAAACGGAGATATCTTTTTGTGTCCGATTGTTCGTTTTTTCAAATCCATCTTGCAGAGCAAAAAATGAAACAAAAAATGATGGATGTTGCCATGCCCAACAAAATTTTCATTTTCATTTATACTGGCTTTTCCTCTTTTTCATTCGTATACATGAGTGTAACAACCTTGTGAAAGGAGATCATCAATATGAAAGAACAGGAAAAAATGCTTCAGGCAAACAGTACTGAACTGAACGATGAAGAGATAGCTATGATTTCCGGCGGTGGCGAAAGTGCTGTAAAGAATCCCAAACCGGGGCAGAAGAAGGCCGGATCTGCCGTAACCATTTTCTATTTTATCGAAATAGGCGATGATCCCCGGGCGAAGAGGTTTTTTCGGAATGAAAAAAATGACTTGACAGAGAGCGAGATAAGGAAAATCCGGAAAGCATTCTATGAAAAATTCGGGTATGAGATCGAATGATCAGTGCCACAGCCTAATCGCGCCGCTTACCGCTTTTGCCCCGAAGAGGAACTGGGAGTCAGCGGGACGATTCTCAATGGCAGTAAGTTAAGCACAAACAGTACTGGGGGGACGGTTCCGCCGGTATAATGAATACGGGTTTTTATATCCTTGCATTACTGTTTTTGGAAATTTGAAAAAAACGGTTTGAAAAAAAACTTTGAAGAAACAGTAGCCATTTTTCGCTTTTCTTCGTATAAAGAGATGTAAGGCAAGAAACCTTACGATGGGGCTGTAACATTTACCGCCTTGCTGCGTATTAGGAAATGAAATCAAAATTTGATAGGAGCAAACCCCATGAAAACCGAAGAAGAACTGAACGCCCTCAAAGCAGAAGTCGAAACCCTGAATAAAAAGCTTGCGGAGCTCACCGCCGAAGAACTGGAACAGGTCACCGGTTGTGCCTGGGGCCCCGACTGGGGAGAGTATTTAATGGAATGCTCAGCATGCCGTTATTCAGAGTTGCGTACCAGAGATCCGGGCAGCGGAGCCATGAATTGCCCGAAATGTCACTCAATAGGAACTTTTCGGAAAAGATAGCGCAGCGGTGGGATTTTTTGCACCATTCCGCAGGGCGTTTCTCTCTCAACAAAACCAAAGCTCCTCACTGCAACAAAATCGTAAATTCCCTCGAAATCAAAGGTTCCCGTTGGGAACGTGGCTTAATTCAGCACTGAAGATCAGGGAGAAAAAACGATGAAAACAAAAGAAGAACTAAAAGCCCTGAAAGAAGAAGTCGAAGCCCTGAACAAGAAGCTTGCAGAGCTGAGCGAGGAAGAACTCAAACAGGTCGCCGGCGGCTTTCAGACCGACCCTGGGAAAGTGTCCACCTGCCCATTCGATACACTCAAATAACATCAAAGGAAAAACCAACATGAAAACACCTGAAGAACTCAATGTCCTCAAGGAAGAGATTGAAACCCTAAACAAAAAGCTCGCAGAACTTACGAAAGAAGAGCTGGCGCAGGTCACGGGAGGAGAGGGCGCAGTGACTATGTGCTGGTGCCCGGAATGCGGTGGATTGCTGAAGCAGCTCACGGATTTTATCGACCCCTATCCTGTCTATATGTGCACCGTCTGCCAAAAAATATTTGATGAAAGACCACAGCCTGTAACCTGAACAATCTATAAATACGAGGAGAAATACAATGAAAACAAAGGAAGAACTGAACGCCCTGAAAGAGGAAGTTGAAGCCCTGAACAAAAAGCTCGCCGAGCTGACCGAAGAGGAACTTAAAGCAGTAGCAGGAGGAGGGTTCTCGCCCTGTTCAAACTGCCCACATTCTCGCCATTGTGATTCTACCCCTGAAGATTGCGGGCGTTATCGTTAACGAATTTTTCACCGCTTACAGCGTATTTAGAAATGAAACCAAATTTTGAAAGTAGTAAACACCATGAAAACGAAGGAAGAACTGAATGCCCTGAAAGAGGAAGTTGAAACATTGAACAAGAAGCTCGCAGAACTGACGGAGGAAGAGTTAAATCAAGTCACCGGCGGCGTTAACCCTCCCGATTGGCTCTGTACCTATGGCCCATGGGATCCGGCTTCCTACCAACCTGCCCAGACCATCTCCACGTGGTGCCCTTGACCAGCCTATATTTGCCCGCAGCATTGATGTACTCATCTGCGCATCTCTACGAAACAGCAGCTTCATAGCCTTTGAAATCCAAAGATGACAACTATGGTCTAACTTCCTCAGTTCTTCTTGAAGCGATCAGCAGAAATGCCGGTCGCTATTTTTATACCCGTAATTTCGGCAGGCAGCGCAAAGGGCATCGACCGTTTACATGGTCGGTGCCTTTTGCATTGCTGGCCAGCAATATACTATCCCTACGAAAGGAGACCTTATGGCAAATAAATTGACCGATGCTGAAAAGTTGGCAAAGCTTAACGATGAAAAAGACAAGGCAGAGCAGTTACTCCATAAAGCTCAGGAAAACCTGAAGCGGAAAGAAGCAGCTGCTGCCAAAGAGTTGGATCGTCAGCGCACCAATCGTTTGTGCACACATGGCGGGCATCTGGAAATGTATTTGGAAGAACCAGAACTGTTTACGAAAGAGGAGATCTGCAAACTGGTCGATTATTTCTTCACCACGAACGCTGTAAAGAAGCTGGTTCAGGATATGCTCAAAGTCCGTCATTCTGAACAGGAATCTGAAACTGAATGCAAACCTGCTCCGGATCATTGTTTTGAAATCAAGGTGGATAATGCCACCTGCCGTATTGGGATGATTTTCAAGAAAGATCCCCGGACTTCTCTGGAGGATCGGATCAAACGCTTGATTACCCACGATGTTCTTGCAGGCAATTTCTGATTTAACTCAATACAGAATGTTTTTTCAAAAATAAATCCGTCAATAATCGGTTGGCGCACTTGACAAAGCAAGTGTAGGTGTGTCATACGGATGTTTATTTGTAAAACGCGTGCGGCCTTTTTTTCAAACAGCCATCGGTGCCTCTTCCGGAGGGCAGGCCATAAGTTGGAAAAGTCAACGGTTATTATATAACAGCAAGAATGATCAGAATCAAACAGCAAAACTGATCAGGATCATTGTCAGTTGCTATTTTTGCGCATTTATTGTAAAATACAGGTAATCGGTCTTCCTGCAGCAGGATGAGGATGTCGGAAGATCCCTTTGGAATATCGCCGCAGTCTGCCGCCGGAGCGGCAGAAAAGCAGTGCTGTATATTATTTTGTAAGTGAAAAAGGCATTATGCCGTTCTTATTACGGCACCCATCATTCAACAGGCACAGGAGGGCATTTCATGAAGCATTTTCTCGATATCGTTCTGGATGTGGTAGCGGAAAACAGAAACGAGCCGGCTGTTTCGGATGAATTCGGCACATTTACATACGGAGAACTGTATGATTACGCCATTTGCGTGGCCGCGAACCTCAAAGCCAGAGGGGTCCGGCATCAGGGCAGGGTGATCGTTGAGATCACAAGGCGCAAGGAATACGCGGCCTGTATGCTCGGGTGCTGGCTGGCCGGCATGGTGGCGATCCCTCTTTCGGATGATTATCCCGAAAAGAGGCTTGCCTATATCAAAAAGGATTCCGCGTATGATATCAGCATAGATGAGGATTTTGTCAGCGGCATGGACCCGGAGCTGAAAACGGAGCCCGCGCCCTTCCGCTATGAAGACGAGGGTGTGGTCATCTATACATCGGGGTCTACGGGAAATCCGAAGGGCGTCATACATGATTTTTATTCCATCTCGGCCGTAGCGGACAGAAATATCCTGCATGAGAAAAAGGATGATACGGCAAAGAACAGGATCGCGGGGCTTATCGCGCCGTTCACATTCATCGTGGGCGTATCGCATTTCATTTCGGCCGTGGCCTGCGCGAAGCACCTCGTCATCGTTCCGGACGAGATCCGGCGCGATCCGTTCAGGCTCGCGAAATACTATGATGACAATGATATCGAAGCATCCTATGTTCCGCCCAGGCTTGTGCATTTCATGCTGGAGCACAACAGATCTCTGAAAATGATCTCGGTCGGCTCCGAAAGGATCACCAATCTGTATTTCAACGATAAGCCGGTCGTGTTCAACGGCTATGGCGCCACGGAGCTTTTCGGCGGACTGCTGTCGTTCAAGATCGACAGGGAGTATGAAAATACACCGATCGGGAAGCCGGTCGGCATCGAGAAAGCCTATGTACTGGATGATAATAACAACGAAGTGGAAACCGGCGAGCTGTGTATCGCGGGCTATATCGCGAAGGGATACCTGAACCGCGAAAAGGAAACCAAAAAGGCGTTCATCAGGAACCCCTTCAAAAGCATCGACGGGTTTGACCGGATGTTCCGCACAGGCGATATCGTGCAGAAGCTGCCGGATGGTAATCTTGTGTTCATCGAACGCAAGGACTGGATGATCAAGATCAACGGCCAGCGTGTGGAACCGCTTGAGGTGGAAAACACGATCCGGCGCATCCCGGGGATAAAGGAAATAACGATCAGGGATTTTACGGCGAAAAACGGCGTTACCTACCTTGCCGCGTACTATGTATGCGAAGATATGCTTACCGAAGAACAGATCAGGGAATACTGCAGAGCCAACCTGACCTCCTATATGGTGCCGTCGTTCTATATCAGGATGGATAAGCTTCCGCTGAACCCGAACGGGAAGCTGGACAGGATCCATCTGCCGGAGCCGGATATCTCCGCTTTCAAAAAGGAGTACGCCGCGCCGGAAAGCAAAATGGAGGAAGCGATCTGCAACGCGATGGAGGCGGTGCTGAAGTGCGGGCAGATCGGCCGGAACGACGATTTCTTCCTGCTCGGCGGAGATTCCGTGAAGGCGATCGAGACGATCAACATTTTAAGCGATATCCCGCTGGATACGGAAACATTTTTTGAGGGCCGTACGCCTGAAAGGATCGCCGCGCTGGTCGTCAGCGGCGGAAAAAACGAGCTGCAGTTTGAAAGAACGGAAAAGGACGCGTATCCGCTCACGGCCTCCCAGCTGGGCGTTTATTTCGCTGTGTCCGAAACGCCGGATACGCTGATGTATAACAATCCGGTCAGGATCTGTCTTGACGAAAATATCGATGCCGGAAAGCTGCTCGCCGCGGCAGAAAAGGCGGTAAACAATCATAAGGCGTACCGGTGCAGCATTGAAGAGCGGAACGGAATGCCGTGTATGGTGCCGAATGACGCCGTGTTCCGTGCCGAACGGCGCCGTACGGATGATATGGAACGCTCCCTCCGTGAATTTGTGAGGCCGTTTGACCTGAAAAACGGTGAAACGATCCGCGCCTGCCTGTTTGAGAGCGATACGGAGAAGGTGTTCGCTCTGGACGCGCACCATATCGTTTTTGACGGAACAACGCTTTCCGTTTTGCTCCGGGAGATCGAAAGGTGCTATGACGGACGCGATATCTATGAGGAAAAAACATCGGCGTTCGATCTTTCCCTGTATGAAGAGAGCCTGAGAGCGACTCCCGGATACGCGGAAGCGGAGGCATTTTTCACGGAGCTGTACGACGGCCGCGAGCTGAGCAATGATTTCCCCTGTGATTATGAGGATAACGGCGCCGGCAGGCTCAATGTGCTGGAAACCGGCCTGGCGCTTGACCGGGAGAAGCTTCTCGCATTCCTGAAAAGGAACGGCCTTACGGAGAACTCCCTGTTCCTTGCCGCGTATTCCTATGTGCTTGCAAAATATAACGGGACCGGCAGCTCCGTCGTATATGCGGGCGAGAGCGGAAGACACACCTCCATGACCTTCAA
Source organism: uncultured Clostridia bacterium (assembly GCA_937886445.1). Lineage (GTDB taxonomy): Bacteria > Bacillota > Clostridia > Christensenellales > Aristaeellaceae > ZC3RG03. Next base: position 5,989 of record CALGBY010000033.1, read on the forward strand.
TACGGCCGGCATGCTGGTGAAAACGCTGGCGCTTCCCGCGGAGCTGAAGGGCGAGGGCAATATCGCGGATTTCATCAGAAGGCTGCAGGAGACCTTCCGCAGGAGCGTGAAGAACGATATCTATCCGTTCAGCGAGCTTGCGGGGAAATACGGCCTGACCAATGATTTCTCTTTCGTTTATCAGGGAGACAGCTTTACCGATATCGGTCTTGAAGGAAAGCGCTATCCGGTAACGGGGCTTTCGAACCCGGATGCCATCAACAGGATGACGCTGATGGTGTTCAGTACCGGGGATTCCTACCGGCTGAGCTTCCGCTACAGAAGCGATCTGTATTCCGAAGGCGTGATCCGCGCTTTCGCGGAGGCGTATGCCTGCGCCGTAAGGGAATTCATCGAAAAGGAACTGCTCCGCGAGGTGGAACTGGTATCGGAAAGCCACGGTAAGCTGCTGGACAGCTTCTGCGGCGAAGCGTTTGAGCTGGAGGAAAAAACGGTCGCGGAAGCCTTCACGGAGCATGTGCGCGAAACGCCGGATAAGGATCTGGTGGTCTGCGAGGGCAGGCATTATACATACGGTACGGCCGGAGAGCTGACCGACAAAATCGCAAGATATATACTGGATCTGGGGCTTCAGCCGAACGAGGCAGTGGGCGTATTGATCCCGAGAAATGAATGGATCGTGCTGGCGACCTATGGCATACTGAAGGCCGGATGCGCGTATGAGCCGCTGGACGCCACCTATCCTTCGGAACGGCTGACCTTCATGGTGCATAATGCCGGAGCGAAGCTTCTGATCACAACGAGGGAGCTGGCCGCCTCCGTAAAGGATTATACCGGAGAAACGCTCTTTATCGAGGATATCGCCGCTCTTCCCGCGACGCCGGAGACCTTCAGAAAAAATCAGCCGGAGGATACCTTCGTCCTTCTGTATACGAGCGGAACGACAGGCACCCCCAAGGGCGTTCAGCTGACGCAGAGAAACGCCGCGGCGCTTGTTCAGATCAACCGAAGGGTGATCCATATAGACAGCGATACCGTGGCCGCGTGCTACGCGTCCTACGGCTTTGACGCGTGCTTCGGCGATCTCGCGTCCATCCCCGCGTGCGGAGGCACCCTCCATGTGATCCCCGAGGAGCTGAGGCTTGATCTTCTGTCGCTTGACAGGTACTGCATTGAAAACAGGATCGATCACATCGTCATGACGACGCAGGTGGGAAGGCAGTTTGCGCTGCTTACCCGGTCTCCCTATCTGAAGTGCATCGCGGTGGGCGGTGAGGCGCTCGTTCCCTTTGACGCGACCGGGCTTCCCTTTGATTTTTACAACCTTTACGGGCCCTCCGAGTGTACGCTTTATGTATCGGGCATCAAGGTGGCCGGTTTGACCGGCAGGATCCCCATCGGTTACCTCAACGGGAACGCGAAGGGATACATTGTTGATGAGAACATGAACCGGCTGCCTGTAGGCGCGCCCGGCGAGCTTCTGATCGCGGGATGCCAGGTGGGCAAGGGATACCTGAACCTGCCCGAAAAGACGGAGGCGGTGTTCATTGACAACCCGTTCTCTCGGGACCCGGACTATAAAACGGCATACCGTACCGGAGACGTGGTACGGTTTTTGCCCGGCGGCATGCTCGACTTTATCGGCAGGCATGACGGGCAGGTAAAGATACGCGGCTTCCGCGTGGAGCTTCCGGAGATCGAAGAGGTGATCCGCCGCTTTGACGGCATCCGGGACGCGACTGTCGCCGCTTTTGATGACGCCGCGGGCGGAAAGTACCTGGCGGCTTATGTTGTGGCGGATGAAAAGGTGGATACGGAAGCGCTGAACAGCTTCATCGCGGCCGAAAAGCCGCCGTACATGGTGCCCGCGGTCACCTTGCAGATCGATGCCATCCCCCTCAACCAAAACCAGAAGGTGAACCGCCGCGCGCTTCCGAAGCCGGAAAGAAAGGCCGAAAGCCTCCGCCTTCCCGAAAGCGATATGCAGCGGACGATCTACGATATCTGCGCGAAGGAACTGGGGCACAGCGGGTTCGGCATCGATACCGATCTCTACTTTGCCGGTCTGACCTCGATCGGCGTCATCCGGCTGAATGTGGAGCTTGAAAAGACCTTCGATATCCCGTTCAAAACGGCGGATATCCGGGAGCACAGAACGGTTGAGAGCCTGGAAGCGTTTGTCCTTTCCTCCGGAAAGGCGGAGGAATATGAGATCCTCGGGGATTATCCGCTTACGCAGACCCAGATGGGTATCTATATCGAATGCAGCGCCGATCCCGGAACGACGGCGTATAACATCCCGATGCTGATGAAGCTGAGCCCGTCGCTGGATACGGAAAGGCTTGAGACCGCCATCCGGAAAGCGCTGGACGCCCATTCGTATACAAAGGCGGTGCTGTTCGCGGATCAGGACGGAAACATCCGGGCCCGGCGGGACGATTCCCGCGGGCCGGCCGTCACGCGGGTGCGCTGCGCGAAACTGCCTCAGCCGGAGGAGCTTGTAAAGCCGTTCAGCCTTCTGGGAGGAGACCTGTACAGGATCGCGATCTATGAAACGGATGACGGAAACTTCCTGTTTATGGATTTCCATCATATCGCTTCGGACGGCATGTCTGAAAACATCCTTATTTCCGATATCGAGAAGGCCTATGCCGGAAAAGCGGTCGTCAAAGAACGCTATACCGGGTTTGAGGCGGCCCTGGACGAGGAGGCAGCGCGTTCCTCTGAGCGGTATACCGCGGCCAAAGAATACTATGACAGCATTTTCACGGGCTGTGAAGCAGACTGCCTGCCCGCAAAAGCACCGGAGAAGGACGGAAAGGGAGCGGCTTCCTTGAAGCGTACCGCGCGTACCTCCGCCCGTCAGGTCACGGAATACCTGAAAAAGAACAAATTTACGCCTAACGCTTATTTCAACGCCGCGTTCGGCTATACGCTCAGCTTTTTCCGCAATTTTGAGGACGCGGTGTATACAACGGTCTATAACGGCAGAAGCGATTCCCGGCTGTATAACGCGGTGACCATGCTTGTCAAAACGCTGCCCGTGCTTGTTCACACAGAGGGCAGCCGCAGCGTGGCCGATATGATACGGGAAACGCAGGAGCAGCTGATGGGCAGTATGGCAAACGACATTTATTCGTTTGCCGAGATCTCCGCGGCCTATGGGATCCGCGCCGATATCATTTTTGCCTATCAGGGAAGCGAGTTCCTGTTTGATACCTTCTGCGGCGAAAAAACGCAGCTTGTCAAGGCGGCGCCGGATACGGCAAAATCGCCCATCACCATCACCGTATACCTGAGGGACGGGCAATACGAGATCAGCGCGGAATACCTGCGCGACCGGTACAGCAAGGCCTTCATAAGCAGCTTTATCGATGTTTTCGATCTCGTGCTGACGGGCTTTGCGGAGAAGGAAAAGGCGGAGGAGATCTCCGTGATCTCGGAGCAGTCCTCAAAGACGGTCGAAGCCATCAACCGGACAGCCCTTGCCTTTGACAATATTTCCGCGGGAAGGCTTTTTGAAAGGAGAGCAAAGGAAACACCGGAAAAGACGGCCGTCGTCGCAAGCGGTGAAAGGCTGACCTACAAGGAGCTGAACGGAAGGGCAAACAGGGTATGCGGCGCTCTTAAAAAGCTGGGCGTGAAAAAGGATTCGATCGTAGGCGTGCTGCTCGGCAGAACGGCGGATATTCCCGTGTGCGAGCTGGCGGTGCTCAAGGCCGGCGGAGCGTTCCTGCCGATGCTGCCCGAATACCCGGATGACAGGATCGATTTCTGCCTTCGGGATTCCGAAAGCCGCATCGTTCTTACCACTGAAGAGATCAAAAACAGCCGGGACGCGCTTTTCACGGAGGATAAGCCGTATAAGGCGGTCACGGTGGAGGAGCTTCTTGCCCGGGAAGCTGCGGATGACCCGGAGGAAACACCGGACCCGGACGCGCTGGCCTATTGCATCTATACCTCGGGTTCCACCGGCACGCCCAAGGGCGTGATGATCGAGCATCACAGCCTTTCCAACTTTGTTCAGACCTTTGCTGTGGCAAGAGAGATGTACGGAAGGGAGAACGGCGGAGAGGTCGGCGTGGCGTTCGGCTCCATTTCCTTTGATATCCACATCATTGAAATTCTGCTGCCGCTTTGCAACGGAAAGACCGTTGTGATCGCCACGGAAAACGAGGTGCATGATCCCGCCGCGTTCACTCAGCTGCTCCTTGCCGAGCATGTGGATGTGATGGCGTGTACGCCGTCGTTCCTCATGAACATGCTGGGGATCGAATGCTTTGAGAAGGCGCTGAAGGGGATCCGGTCCGTTATGGTGGGCGCGGAAGCGTTCCCCGCCGGGCTGTATGAAAAGCTCGTATCGGTATCCCCGGATATATATATCGTAAATGCCTACGGCCCCACGGAATGCACGGTTTCCGCCAGCGCGAAGCATCTGACAGGGCCCGAGAACATCACCATCGGCGGGCCGGCGCCCAACTATCAGTTGTATATCATGGACCGGTTTTCCCGTATCCTTCCGCCGTACGCCGTGGGCGAGCTGATCATCGCCGGTGAAGGCGTGGGCAGAGGCTATGTACGGCTTCCCGAAAAGAACAAAGCCGTGTTCATTGATATCAACGGCACGCGCGCCTACCGCAGCGGAGACATTGCCCGGTTCAACGGGGACGGCGAGATCGAATTCGGCGGACGCATGGATAACCAGGTGAAGCTGCGCGGCTACAGGGTGGAGCTGGACGAGGTAGAAAAAGCGATAGAGGATTTTGAAGGCATCCGGCAGAGCAAGGTGGTCGTGCGCAGCAACGGCTCGGAGGATTATCTGGCGGGCTTCTTTACCGCATCCGGCGAGATCGATACCGACAGCCTGAACGCGTATCTGAGGAGCAGGCTCACCTATTATATGGTACCGGATATCCTGATGCAGCTGGAGGCAATGCCGCTTACGAAAAACGGCAAGATCGATAAAAAGGCGCTGCCGGAGGTAAAAAAGCAGAGAAAGAAGAAGGAGAAGAGGATCCCGAAAAAATCGCTGGAGCAGGAGCTTTGCGAGCTGTTCGCGTCCGTACTGTCGCTGGATGAGTATTACGCGGATGACAGCTTCTTTGAAATGGGCGGCACCTCGCTTTCGGCTTCAAAGGTCACGATGCAGCTGATGGCGAAGGGGATGAATGTGCAGTATCAGGATATTTTCGATAATCCCAGCCCGGAAATGCTCGCGAACTATATCGAAGGGATGAAGGCGCCGGCTGCGGAGGCGGTAAAGACGGAACGCGATACGGATATCGTATCGGATTATCCGGAGCTGCTAAAGTACAATACGCTTGAGTACGCGAAGGATGTGAAGCGCGAGCCGCTCGGCGATGTGCTTCTTACGGGCGCGGCGGGCTTTTTGGGCATCCATGTGCTCAGAGAGCTGCTTGAACGCAACGAGGGAAGGATCATATGCCTCCTGAGATCCGGGGTGTTCTCATCGCCCGAGAAGCGGCTGAAGAGCATGCTGATGTATTACTTCGATCAGACCTTTGAGGAACTGATCAAAGAGCGCGTTACCGTGCTTGAAGCGGATATCACGGATGACTGCACCGGGATACTGGCGGATCACCACATCGATACCATCATCAACTGCGCGGCCTGCGTAAAGCATTACGCGGCGGATGATATCCTTGAGCGCATCAATGTGGGCGGCGTGGAAAACATGATCAAAACGGCGCAGGCGAAGAACGCGCGCCTCGTGCAGGTATCCACGGTATCCATCCCGGGCGTACACACGGAGGAGACCTGGAGAAAGGGTATCAAAGCGGCAGAAAACAAGCTGTTTGTGATAGACGCGCTGGGCAACAAATACGGGCTTTCAAAGTATCATGCCGAGCTGAAGGTGCTGGAGGCAGTCAAAAACGGAATGCGCGGCAAGATCATCCGCGTGGGCAATCTGATGGGACGGCAGAAGGACGGAGAGTTCCAGATCAATTTTGAGACCAACGCCTTCCTGAACGCCGTGAGAGGGTTTGCCGTTATCGGCAAGAGCCCGATCAGCCACGCGACCGATCCGATGAGCTTCTCGCCTGTGGATATGACGGCAAAGGCGGTGGTGCTGCTGGCGGGTACCAATGACAAGTTTACCGCGTTCAATGCCGACAGCCGGTTCCTGATCGATGAGTGGCAGCTGATCGAGGCGGCCAACAAATGCGGCGTAAAGATCACGCCCGTGCCGGATGAGGAATACTATGCCGATTATCACCGCATGCTGGGAGACCCGAAGGTGAACGAGCGGCTGCGCGGCCTGATGACCAACGACCGTCCCGATATCCACGGGGTGGAATCGGAGAACAAATTTACCGCCAACATCCTGTACCGCCTCGGCTTTTCCTGGCCGCTTCCGGACAGCGCCTACCTTGAGCGCGCGCTGGAAAAGCTGCTGCTGCTGGATTACTTTGAGATGGATGACGAGTAAGCCGGTCAAGGCCGGGGTATCGGGGCTTGAAAACGGTGTACAGCCCGTTTTCAAGCCTGTACATCAGTGCTTTACCCCGGGGAAGGAGATGAACGCATGAAAAACGGAAAAGGGACGGACTCGATCTCCCGAAAGGTGACGGTGCGGGTGCTGGCGGCGCTGCTTGCCGCCCAGCTCGTTCTGTTTGCCATTTCCTTCCTGCTGGTGCAGCACATCATTTCGGATGACGCGAAAAAAGACAACGAAGCGATGGTCGCCATCTTTGCCGATATGGTCCTTTCCGCGGCGCAGGAAAAGAATGTGCCGGTGGATGAAAACCTGGCCGAAAGCATTCTTCCGCTGGGAAACGGCATATGCAGGCTGAACAATATGGACTTTGCCTATCTGTTCGTGCCGCAAAAGGAGCCCGGAAAGATCCGGTATATCTGCGTTTCACAAAACAGCAGGGTAGACGAGATCAATCCGGATGACAGATACATCGGCAAGGTGACAGAATACACGCTCACCGGGGATGAGGTGGCGGTATGGAACGGGGAAAAGGAGATCTCGCACAGCGTGACCGTGAGCCGGATGGGGCATGAGATCAGCACGATGATCAGGATCACGGACCCGTACGGAAACCTGATCATGGCAGGCGTGGATCAGTCGTATGAGGAGATGTACAGAAGGATCATACGGGGTTTTTCCATCCTTGCCGCCACATCCATCATTGTGAACTGCCTGATCTTCCTTTTTGTCTATATCGTTCTGAAAAAGCGCGTATCCGTTCCCGCCGGAAGGCTGTGCGATGCCATGAACGGGTTTCTTACGGGCGGCAGCTGTTCGGGATCCAGGCTGCAGGCGGAGGGCAATGATGAGCTGGCCCGGATCGCCGCGGCGTTCAACAGCATGACGGACGATATACAGAATTATCTTGCCAACATCAGCAGCCTCACGAAGGAGCAGGAGCAGCAGAACGCGCAGCTGAACATTTCTTCCCGGATCCAGAGAGGATTTTTGAAGGACGGCTGCTTTGAATGCGATAACTGCATCATACACGCGGATATGATCCCCGCGAAATATGTGGCGGGAGATCTGTATGATTATGTGATGCTTGATGACGACCATATGCTTACCGTGATCGCGGATGTTTCCGGCAAAGGCGTGGCCGCGTCGATCTTTATGGCGGTCACGCTGATGCTGATACGCGAGATCGCGAAAATGAGCAGGTCTCCCGCGGAAATACTGAAAAGGGTAAATGATACGCTGTCGGAGAACAATCCTTCTCAGCTTTTCCTGACGGCGGTCATCGGCATTTACGATTTCAGGGAGCGTAGGTATACCTACAGCAACGCGGGGCATAACCTGCCCTATATCCTGAGAGACCGTGTTATTCCCCTTTCGGGCGCGCGCAATCTGCTGCTGGGCGTTTTTCCGGGGGAGGAGTACACCGAGGAATCTGTCGCTCTGGAACCGGGAGATGTGCTTTTCCTTTATACCGACGGGGTGAATGAAGCGGTAAATGAAGAAAAACAGTTTTTCGGTACGGAAAGACTGGAGAAGACTTTGGAGGAATGGATGAGCTCGAAGACTGAAAACCCGATCAGCTATGTGGAGCGGAAGGTGGCGGAGTTTACAGGGAAAGCGGAAAGGCATGATGATACCACCATGCTCTGTCTGCAGCCCTGCGAAACGGAGGAGCTTGTGCTCGGGCCGGATCTCCGGGAATTTGCGAAGCTGAAGCAGAAGATATTGTCTCTGCCGGTATCGCGAAAGGAGCAGCTGAGCCTTTGCCTCGCGGTGGAGGAGATATTCACCAATATCTGCTCATACGCCTATGCAGGCGACAGCGCGAAGGGGGATATACGCGTATCGTTCCGGGTGGGCGGAAAGATCACGATACGGTTTTCGGATAACGGAATACCGTTTGACCCCACAAAGAACATGATCAACGCGGAAGAATACGATATTGAAAATCAGATCGGAGGTTTCGGAAGACTTATTGCATTTGAATGCGTTGATGATGTACAATATGAAAGAAAGAACGGCAGCAATATTCTGACACTCACCAAGTATTCGGTATAACGGAGGAAAGCGTATGAACATCACAAAAGAAACCAACGGCAACAAGGTCACCCTTCTGCTGGACGGCTGGCTCGATATGGAGGCTGCCCCCCTGCTGGGAGAAGAAATTGAAAAGATCGAAGGTGCGGAAGAGATCGTAATCGATTTTGACAAGGTAGAGTATATGTCTTCCGCCGGCCTCAGGCAGATCATCGCCGCCCACAAAATGGCAAAGGAGCAGGGCGCGGCTTTTTCGCTGACCGGCGTCCATCCCGAGATCATGAGCATTTTTATGCTTACCAATCTGGATAAAAAGCTTACGATCACAGCCGCCGAAGCATAAAACAACGCCGGCCGTTTCAGTGTGCCGGCTGTATGCGCGCGCCGCCGGATGCCGCCCCTGATACGGCGGTGTTTTGCGGCGGCGTTTTCCGGGAAGGCGGAAATGATAACAGCATAACGGCCCGCAAAAAAGGAGCGGCTGCAGATCCTGTTTCTGCAGCTGCTCCTTTTTGACACAGCCTGTTTGCAAAGCCGTCTGATCCGGCGGCCGGGTCACGGCTGTTCTTTTTGCGGCTCCTGTTTGTTCCGGCCTTCTGTACCGCCTGACCGGCTTATCGCTTCCTCCGCGGCGGAGCGGATCTTTTCCATCCAGCGGCCGCGGTAAAACTCGCAGCTGAACGGGTCGATCCCCAGAAGATCATCCGGCTTTGTCTCCAGCGCGCCGGCCCGGCAGCCGCCGAGACAGGCGGAGCGGTATTCGCAATCCCCGCATTCGGGATTGCTGCGAAGTACCTCCGCGGCCTTCGTATCAAGCAGGCGCATATAGAAGGAATCGTTCAGGCAGCGCTCCAGCCCGGTTTCCGGGATCAGCGGGAAACGCTCCTGCACATCCATACCGGAAAGGGAGAAGCAGGGCAGCGCCCGCCCTTCCGGCGAGATATAGAGGTAATTGCGGGCGTGGGTGCAGAAGCTTACCTTTTCCGGATCCTCACCCGTCCTGTTCAGCGGGATATCATAATGCCGCGTATCGCCCTTATAGCCAAGGAAGGCCCCGCCCAGCTGAAGATCCAGCGGTGCGCCGTCCTCAAAATATCGCGGGATATAATCCGTGTAAAGCTGAAAAAGCTCCCGGCTGCCGATCGAGCTTCCGCGGCCGTTTACTTTCCAACTGCCCAGATCTGAGACCGGATTGGTCTTCAGATAGCCGCATCCCAGCTCCGCCAGCAGCAGCACCGTCTCACGCAGGGTGTCCGCGTTGCCGCGGTGGATGCACATCTCGGACGCGGTGGGGATCCCGCGGTCCCGGCAGCGGCGGAAGGCTTCCAGCACGGCCTTTTCCGCTCCTTCCACGCCCCGGAGCCAGTCGTGCATACCGGCCCCGTCATAGCTCATATTGATCTCGCAGCCGGAAAGCCCCCGCGCCTGCAGCCTGTCCAGAAAATCATCATTCACCAGCCATCCGTTGGAATAGACAGCGGTGATAATGATTTTTCGCTCCAGCAGGGCATCTACGATCTGCCAGAAATCCCCACGGATCAGCGGCTCTCCGCCCGTCAGGGAAACGGAGCGTACGCCGCAGCGAGCCAGCTCCTCCGCCATTGAAAGGATCGTGCTCAGGGGCAGCTCTCCCAGCTTTCCCTCTGAGGCGGACATACAGCAGTGCCGGCAGTTGAAATTGCATTTCCCGGTTATGGACCAGTGCGCCGTGCGGATATAGCGGGCCGGATAGAGCCGGTACTCCTGCTCCGGCAGGAGGGAGGAGGGACAGTCGCTCCGTTCCGTCAGCCCGTTCCGGAAAAGCTGCTCCGCGATCCTGCGGCGGCGGTCTGAAATAAACGGCAGGCTGAAATCACACCTGCCGTTGCATAACCGAAGCACATCAAAGGTCTCCTCATCCGGAAACCAGGGGGAAACGACCCCTTCCGCCACCACCGCGCGGGGCAGCTTCTGCCAGCCGCGAAGGCTGTAAGCGGGCTTCAGCGTGTAAAACATATCAGCCGTTGCCCTGCTTGAAGCACTTGCAGTGCCTGTGCGTTGCGCCGGCGCCCGGGCCTGCGCAGAAGCACGCGCCCTCGCCGTAGCTCTGCTGATAATACAGATCGTCAGCGGAGTTATACTCAAATACGCGGCCGTGCCCTCCGGTGAAGCAGCCGCATTTTAATCCGTCTCCGCCGCCGCCTCCGGGCCCCAGACAGCCGCAGCCGCCGCCGCCCGTTACCGCTTCCGCTTCCTCGTCGTTCAGCTCTTTTGTTCCGGTGCCGTCGCTCAGATCCTCCGCGGTCAGGCTGAAGCCCAGACCGGCAGCCAGATCGATCATCGCTGCCGTCTTCTGCTCCGGGGTATCATCGGGCGAAAGGCAGATCGCGTCCGCTTTTTTCTTCAGCTCCGGATCAGCGGATACCGCTTCGATAAACTTCTTCATATCTTCTTTCATACAAGCATCTCCTTTTCTGTTTTATAGGTCGCCTTCCGGCAGGAGAGACATCTGCGCCCGCTTCGGAAACACTTTTCCCTATAACTCTGTGTTCGTTTTTCACGTATGATCCACCCACCGGTAATGAGCTTTACAGCTCATAGTTCATAACTATTAACTTATAGTTTAAATTTTTAGTTCTCCGGAAGGGCACCAATGTCTGTTTGAAAATGATCCGTATACATTTTCAAACTTATTTCACGGAGTTTTCACGGGCTGTACCATTTTCTTATCATCCATACAGTATGATACTACATTTTGAAGTGCTGCACAACAGCAAATTTCAAAATTCTGCCGGGCATTTGCGCGTCCGCAGCCGTCGCTGTTGTGTTATGCCTTTTTCACGCCTTTCCGCTTTTTGCGTATCAGCCCCGCCGCCAGCCGGCAGAGGGGCACCATCCACAGATAGAAGGCGAAGGGGAGGGAGCGGGCGTCCGCGCCCAGCATGCCCAGCGGCACGGAACTGGCGATGCACCAGGGCACCAGCCCCGCGGTAAGGATGACGGAATCCTCTATATCCGCCATTTTCGCGTACCGTTCCTCCTCATCCTCCCCGTAGAGAGGACCCGAAAGCTGGCTTTGCATGATGGCCCCGATGGTTTGATTGCAGAAAAGACCGCAGATGCCCAGAGAGAGCAGTAGCATGACGGGATAGCGGCCGATGCGCCCGGCCGCGTTTTGCAGGCGCTTTCCCATGCCGGAAAGCATGCCCGTGCCCCGGAAAATGCCGCCGTAGGTGCCGGAGAGCAGCAGTATGCCGCACACCTCCAGCATGGATACCAGCCCGCCGCCGGAAAGCATACCGGAAAGCGCGGCATTTTTTGCCGTGTAGCCCAGAATCAGGCAGCGCAGGCATTCGCCTGCCGACGCCTTTTGCAGAAGGAGGGAAAGCAGCAGCGCCGAAACCAGGCTGATCAGCATGGCGATGCGTATCTTTACCCCCGCGAAGGGCAGAATGATCATGACCGCTGCCGGGATCAGGCAAAGCAGGCTCAGATCAAACTCCTCCGCCAGCAGACCGGGGATCTCCCGGCTGATCTGCCCCACCGGCGTTCTCAGAGAGAGCAGGGCGTAGGCTACCGGGCAGAGCAGAAAGGCGGGCAGGGAGCTTTTCAGCATGGAGCGGATATTGCGGCGCATATCTGTGCGGGTGAGCACGGAAACCAGATTGGCGCTGGAGGAGGCGGGAGAGCCCCGGTCTCCCACATATACACCGGAAAGGATCGCTCCGGCGGTCAGCACGGGATCCACCCCCGCCGCCCGCGCGATGCTGATCAGGATGACCCCCGCGGTGGCGGTAACGCCGAAGCTGGTGCCTATGGCGTAGGACATGGCCGCCGCCAGCAGAAAGGCGGCAGGCAGAAAAAGCCCCGCCGGCATATGCGTGACGCCGAAGGAAACAAAACAGGCGATGGTGCCGCTCTGACGCCACGCCCCGATCAGACAGCCGATGATGAGCAGGATGCGTATAACGATGAAGGAATCCTTCAGGCTGCCCGCCATATACCGGAGCAACTGCCTGAGCGGCGTGCCCCCGCGGAGAGCCATTACGGAAAACAGGATCAGCCCCAGCCCCAGCGGAGCCAGCATGGTGATATCCAGCGCGAGTGAGGCAGCCATTGCCGCCGCGAAAACCAGAAAGACAAGCAGGATGGACATATGTATGCACCTCGGTATTGCCTTTACGGCTGAATCCTGTTCTGCCGGTACCGGATATCCGGGAATATTTGCTCCGGAAGCTCAGGAATCTGTTTTATATGATGCCGCGCTTACAGCGTGCTACGGAATCGCGCGGCATCGCCTTTACTTTTGTTTTTCTAGGGTGTGTTTCTAAATTCAAAACGATGCATTTTCAGCATCTTTTCCGTCATTTCTGCGTTGTCGAACCTCGATTTACCTCCAGTAAACCTTCGGTTCTTCGCCTTGAACTGACGGAAAATCTGCTTGAAACTGCACATTCCTCATTTTAGAGACACACCCTAGTAATATACAAAAAGACTTTCGGAAGCGGGCGGGACGGCCCGGTTCCGGAAGCCTTTTTGATATATCGCGGCGGGGCGAATGACCGCTTCTGTTCGTTTTCAAAGCCGGTCACTCCGGCCGGTACACGGTAACGCCATCAAGCTCGTCCGGCTCCTCCCACAGGGAGAGCAGCTTTTGCCGGAGCCCTTCATCCACATAAAAGCTGCAGCCGCCTCTGCCCGCGAGCACCTCCCGGTTGCGCAATGTGATGTGCCGCTCCCAGGTCTCCTTTTCCGCCTTTACATAATGCCATTCCACCGGAATGCCGCGCTCCGAAAAGAACGCGTTCAGCGCTGCACGATCCGCTTTTTGCCAAAAACCCCAGTCCAGAATGACGGTGCAGCCGCGCTCCGCGATCTGCGCCGCTTTTTTCATCAGGTACCGGTTGGCGTTTTTCGCGAACCGGTCATAGCCCTCGCCCTGTTCGTTGCCTGTCAGCTCCCAGGTGAGCTCGTCCGTGGAAAGCAGCACGGCGTTTTCCCTGTCTTGCAGGGTGTTCGCGTAATGGGATTTTCCGCTGCAGATCATTCCGCAAACGGCGATGATTTTTTTCATCAGGTGTTCTCCTTATTGCCTTTATAAAGCAGCGGATAGCGCTTCGGGTCGGTTTTGATCACTCTGAGACACAGCAGTACCGATGTGAGCAGCATGAGCAGTGTAAAGCACCACGGCAGCAGGGATGAGCCCGAACGGTCATAGAGCCAGCCCGAAAGAAGCAGGCAGACGCTCTGAAAAAGGCTTTGAAGCACGGTGCTCACACTGCTGATCCTGCCGCGGTGGGCGGCGCTCACACGGTCCGTCAGATAGGGGCTTACCGTGATGGTGGTGGCGATCTCGCCCAGTGTGAAGAAAATGATGGCGATGTAATAGAGGGGGATGAAGGCGGCGGGGATCAGAAACACCCCGTAGCCCGCCGCGAGCAGAAGAATGCCGTAAAGCATTTTGCGCGGCTGCGCCGTGCACGCGAGCAGGCGGGTGATGAGAGGCGTGAAGCATACGCATATCACGCAGTTCAGGCTGGTGACGGAGCCGTAGATGACGGGCCCCGCCTCGCCCTGACGCGCGGTGATATCCAGCGGCATCAGGAAGGTGAACTGCATATAGGCCCCGTAAAACAGCGCCGTCGCGGCAATGAACAGCAGCAGCGGGCGGCTTTCCCGCAGCACCTTCAGGATACCGGCCTTTTCTCCCTCACGCTGATAAACGCTTTCCGCGGAATCCTCTTTTTCGGGCGTGGTGTCCTTTACAAGAAAAAAGATGAGCACGGTGGAGGAAAGGATCGCGATCCCGCTCAGAAAAAAGTTGAGCCACAGGTGCTTTTCAAACAGCAGCCCCGCCAGCGTGGGCGCAGCGACATAGCCGATATTGCCGCCCAGATACTGCAGGCTGAAGGCGCGCTCCCTGTCCTTTGTGAGCGTGATATCCGCGACCAGCGCGTCATAGGCGGGCTGCTCGATGGCCTGCATGCCGGAGGCAAGCGTAATGAGCACCAGCGTGGGCAGGCGGAGCGGCAGGAACGCGGAAAGGATGTAGAGAAAAACGGATACAAGATCGCACAGTACGATGATGTGTTTTTTGCTGTACCGGTCCGCAAGCCTGCCGCCGAGCAGCCCTGCCGGCAGCAGCAGAGCGCCGGCGACCACGGAAAACACCGAGGCTTCCCGGGCGCTGTATCCCATTTTCTGTGTGATGATGAGTGTGAGCATGGGGTATACCATGCTTCCGAGGCCCGTTACCAGCCGGCCGAAAAAGAGGATATAATTCTCTCTGCGCAGGCCTCTGTACTGGCTCAGCAGGCCCCGGATATATGAAAGCATTCTGTTCATACGCGTGTCCGATGCTTGCCGCGGGCAAATGCCGCGGCTGTAAAAGAAATGAGAGGCGTGCTTTGCGCGCCTCTCCGGGTGAACATAATGATACCGTCAGGCCTTTACCGTTTTTTTGCGGGCAGGCTTCTTTACGGGAGCCTCCTCTTTTTCTTCACAGGGCTTCGCGGCCTTTTTACGCGCGGGCTTTTTTGCTTTTTCCGCTTCCGCGACCGGCGCGATGCTTTCCGAAGCGCGTTTTTCAAGCAGCTCCTCAGCGGCCTGCTTCTTCATTTCCGCTTCCTTCTGGGCAGCCTGAACGCTCTTTCGCCATTCCTCGGCGGCTTTCAGCACCTTTTCATACAGGG
Organism: uncultured Clostridia bacterium; assembly: GCA_937886445.1. Lineage (GTDB taxonomy): Bacteria > Bacillota > Clostridia > Christensenellales > Aristaeellaceae > ZC3RG03. The sequence continues at coordinate 21,154 of CALGBY010000033.1, forward strand.
AAAGATAGGTATCCGCGCTGCGGGACCAGCTGTAATCGCCGGTCATGCCGCGGTCCATCAGCTTTTCCCATACGGCGCGGTCTTCACGGTAATAGTGTACCGCGCGGCGCACGGTATAAAGCATATCGTGGGCATTGTAGTTGAAGAAGGAGAAGCCGTTGCCTTCGCCGGTGTACTCATTGTAGCTGAGCACGGTGTCACGCAGGCCGCCGGTCTCTCTCACGATGGGCACGGTGCCGTAGCGCAGCGCCAGCAGCTGGCTGAGCCCGCAGGGCTCAAACTGGCTGGGCATCAGGAACATATCCGCGCCGGCGTATACCCGGTGCGCGAGGCCCGCGTCCATACGGAAGCGGGCGGCCACCCGGCCGGGATACTGCTGCTCCGCCCAGCTGAAAAGGTTCACATACCGGGCATCGCCCATGCCCAGCACCACCAGCTGAACATTCTCGTTCATGATATCGCCGATCACATAATCCACCAGATCCAGCCCCTTCTGGCTGTTCAGGCGGCTGATGAGCGCGATGATGGGAGCGTTTTCATCCTCATTGAGGCCCAACTCCTGCTGCAGGGCTTTTTTGCATTCCTTTTTGCCGCTCATATCACCGGCGGTGTAGTTCTTCCGGATGGCGGGATCCTTCTCCGGGTCGTACTCGATGATGTCGATGCCGTTCAGGATGCCGGAAAGATGGTTGTTCTTCGCACGGAGCAGGCCGTCCAGACGCTCGCCGTAATAGGCGGTCTGGATCTCCTCGCTGTAGCTGGGGCTTACGGTGGTGATCTCATCGGCGTATACGAGGCCCGCCTTCATGTAGTTCGCGCAGCCGTAGCATTCCAGCTTGTCATCGGTAAACAGGCTGTCTCCCAGCCCCAGTATATCCTGTACATCCCGGATGCCGAAGATGCCCTGATACTGCAGGTTGTGGATGGTGTACACCGTGCGGATATTGGCAAAGAAGGGAAGATGATTGTACTGGATGCGCAGCAGCGCGGGCACCATGCCGCTCTGCCAGTCATGGCAGTGGATGATGTCGGGCTGGAAGGAGAGCAGGGGAAGCGCGTTCAGGCAGGCACGGCAGAAGAAGCCGAAGCGCTCGTGCTCATCGCCGCCCATGCCGTAAATGTAATCGCGCCCGAAGTAATATTTGTTGTCCACAAACCAGAAGGTGACGCCGCGCATCTTCAATTCTTCAATGCCGCAGTACTGCTTGCGCCAGCCCAGATCGATCTCAAAATCCGCCGCGTGGCGCATCTGTTTTTTGTATTCCTCCGGGATCTGGGAGTACAGCGGCAGCATCACGCGTACATCATTCCCCTTTGCGGCCAGCACGGGGGACAGCGCGCCCACTACATCCGCAAGGCCGCCGGTCTTGATAAACGGTACGCATTCCGCCGCGGAAAAAAGGATCTTCATTTCGGTACCTCCGTAAATATCAGAATACCGCGGCGCCCGTTCAGGCGCCGCGGCGATGTTATACTGTCGCGTCCTTGGCGATCACAACGGGATAATTGCGCGCTCCGGTGAGGCGGGTGTTTTCAAGCACGGTCACCTGCTTGTCCAGAATGCAGTTCTCAAGCACGGCTTTTTTCATGATGATGCCGTCCTCCATCACCACGCAGCCCTTGATCTCGGCGCCCTTTTCCACGCGTACGCCGCGGAAAAGAATGCTGTTTTCCACCTTGCCCTCGATCACGCAGCCGTCCGCCACAAGAGAATTGACGGCAAGTCCGCCGTCCAGATAGCGGGCGGGCATTTCATCACGCAGGCGGGTGAGCACCGCGGTATCACCGTAGAACAGGCCGCGGCGCGTTTCGGCGGAAAGCATATCCATATTGCAGTTGAAATAGGCCGGAACGCTGTCGATGTTCCACACCTTGCCGGGGCATTCCCACGCGCCGATCTTGAGTGAGCCGTCCTTCAGCCCCTCCATCAGCGCCTCGCGCACCAGATGATGCTGCCCGTGGGCCACAGCGCGGCTGACCAGATCGATCAGCAGCTCGCGGCGGATCACAAAAGCCTCCATATAGGTGTTGGGATAGTGGGGGATGGAGGGATTCGCCTCGATATCGGTCACGCGTCCGTTTGCGGAAACATTGATATAACGGCCCGTGCCGTTGCGGCGCACATCGGATTCGCGCGTGTAAAGCAACGTGATATCCGCGCCGCTTTCGGCGTGCGCGTGTACCATGCTGTCAAAATCCGCCGTATAGAGCATATGCGTGTCCGTTACCACGGCGTAGCGCTCATTGCTGCGGCGCAGATAATTCATGTTGGAGCGCAGCGCGTCCAGCAGGCCGCCGTACACGCCCACATTGTCTCTGGTCATGAAGGGGGGCAGCAGGGTGAGTCCGCCGCGTTTGCCGTGCAGATCCCACTCGCGTCCGCTTCCCAAATGCTCCATCAGGCTGGAGTAGTTGCGCTGAAGGATCACGCCCACATTGCGGATGCCGCTGGATACCATGGAGGACAGGGCAAAATCGATCAGCCTGTAGCGCCCGGCCACGGGTACGGCGGCCACGGCGCGCATAGAGGTCAGTTCACGGAGCTGGGAATCGGCCTCGCCGGTGTATATGATGCCAAGCATGCTCAGATCCATCTTACTTTCCCTCCTCTGTAAACTGTTCGCCCGGCTGTACGCATCCGCCCTCGGGCACGGTGCAGCCGTTTCCGACGACGGCGATCAGGCCCTCGTCTCCGCCCACCTTCGCGCCGCGCTTCACCACGGCGTTCTCGGCGATGATGGCGCGCTTTACCGTGGCTCCGCTTTCGATAACGGCGCCCGGCATGATCACGCTGTCGATCACGGAAGCGCCTTTTTTGATCTGCGCTCCGGTGGAGAGGATGCTGTGACGGGCTTCTCCGTACACCTCGCAGCCCTCCGTGATCAGGCAGTTGTCAACGAGTGCGTCGGGAGCGATGTACTGGGGCGCCATGCCCATGTTGCGGGCGTAGATGCAGAACTTTTTGTCATGCAGGTCGATCTGCGGGTCATCCTCAAGCAGATCCATATTGGCTTCCCACAGGCTTTCGATCGTTCCTACATCCTTCCAGTAATCGTTGAAGGAGAAGGCGACCAGCTTCTGATGGTCACGCAGCATGGCGGGAATGATGTTCTTGCCGAAATCGTTGCTGCTCTGCGGGTCTTTCTCATCCTCGGTGAGGTATTTGCGCAGCTTTTCCCAGGTGAACACATATACGCCCATGCTGGCGTTGTTGGACTTGGGCTTTTTGGGCTTTTCTTCAAATTCGGTGATGTTGTCATCCCCGTCGGTATTCATGATGCCGAAGCGGCTGGCTTCCTCCCAGGGCACCTGTCTTACGGCGATGGTTGCATCGGCGTTGTGGGACATATGGTGCGCCAGCATCGCGGCGTAATTCATTTTGTAGATATGGTCGCCGCTCAGGATCACCACATATTCCGGGCTGTACTGCTCAATGAAGCCGATGTTCTGGTAGATCGCGTTGGCAGTGCCCTTGTACCATTCGCCGGTCGCACCGGTCTGGTAGGGGGGAAGTACGAATACGCCGCCGTTTACCACATCCAGATCCCACGGGGCGCCGCTTGCGATATAGGCGTTCAATTCCAGCGGCTTGTACTGGGTGAGCACACCCACCACATCGATGCCGGAGTTGGTGCAGTTGGACAGGGGGAAATCAATGATACGGTATTTGCCGCCGAAGGGAACGGCAGGCTTGGCCACATTGCGGGTGAGCACACCGAGGCGGCTTCCCTGACCGCCGGCCAGAAGCATGGCGACACAACGCTTTTTACGAAGCATAGCGGAACATCCTTTCCTTTGAAAATTACTAAAAATTGCGTAAAGAAGGCCGGGACACCGTCCGGGATCGTCTTCTTCTCTCATATATCGGATTATAGCACACATTTTGTTTTTTTACCAGCATTTTTTTATTATCCGTACAGCAGGATGGAATGCCGCTTTTTTCGGGGCTTCTGCGGGACATCGCAGCGGGGGACCGTTCGCTGTCCTTATTTCGCTTTTCTTTGTTATTTGTTCGTGTGTTTGTTTTTGGGGCAGGAGAGTCGGAAGGAAAGGGCGAATATAAATCGGATACCGCCGGCGTGAAGCCGGCATTGAGCAAGGAGCGGAAATGATCGATACAGCGGAGATCCGTGAAAAAGCCGGAAGTGAGAATTACGAAAAAGCGGTGCGCCTGATGAGCGGAGGCATGCTTCGCGAGATGCAGCGCAGCCGCAGTGAAGTGATCTATCTGTGTACAGACGAGGGGAAGCGCTACCGCGTATGCCTGAATGAGGAGGGCGTATCCTGCACCTGCGGCTGCGCGGGCGTGTGCGCCCATATGGCGGCCGGTGTGATCTGCGCTCAGGAAAGCGGCGTGCTGGACGATATGGAGCAGTACCGCGCTTTTATGAACGCGCCCAGGTTTTTTGAAGCGGCCGGAGATGTGCTACCCGAGAAGGAAGATGTGAATATGGAGCTCACCTTCGTTCTGCAGGACGGCAAGCTGAAGGCGGGGCTGCGGATGGGCAGGGAGAAGCTGTATGTGGTGCGTTCTCTGCCGCTGTTTCTGGAGGCCAGGGAAGAAGGCGAGCGGTTCGTGTTCGGAAAGGGCTTCGTATACGAGCCGGACAGCATGTATTTTGACGCCGAGCAGACGGTGATCCTGGATATCCTGAGCGATCTGTGTTCCTCCTCACAGGGAGCGCGCACCGGCTCGGACGCGCGGCTTGTGAATGTGGGACGCCGCGGCGCGCAGAGGCTTTTCTCCGCGCTGGACGATACCTCCTTCCGCCTGATGACGGAGGACAAGACCTATACCCTGACGGGCATCGAGGAGGACGATTTTCCGCTTGAATTCTTCCTTTCCGGTACCGAGCAGCAATTGAACATCTCTGCCCATATCCCGCACAGCGCGCTTGCGCTGACGGATGATATGAGCTATGTGTTCGCGAGAAACAAGGTGTGGCATGTGGAGGAAAAACGCCGCAGGCTGCTGCGTTCCCTGCTGCCTCTGTGCACGGGCGGGAATGTGTCCGCCTCCTTCCAGGCGCAGGATGTGGGGCGCGTGATGAATGACCTGGTGCCCTTCCTGATGTGCGCGGGCACCTTCTCGATCGATCCGGAGCTGTCCAGGCTGCTCATCCAGGTGCCGCTCAAAGCAAAGGTATATCTGGATAAGGATGACCGCGATGTCACGGCCTCCGTTTCCTTTGAATACGGTGAAAAGAAGATCGACCCCTTCATCCCGGCGTCGGAGCAGAAGGCGGAGCTGCTGCTGCGCAGCGCCGCGGGCGAAAAGGAGGTGCTGGACGAGCTGGCGCGCTCCGGCTTCCGCGTGCGCCGCGGCGGCGCGCACCTGCGCGGCTCAGACAGGATATACGCCTTCATCACCGCCGGGGCAGCCGCGCTTTCCGAAAAGTGCGAGGTGTATTTCAGCAAGGATTTTGCCCGTATGCGCCCGAGAAAGCCGAACCTGAACGGCAGCATCACCTATGTGGGCGGCAGGCTGCATCTGGATATGATGGACGGCGAAACGCCCATTGAGGAACTGAGCGCCCTGATGGACGCGCTGCGCAGACGGCGCAGCTATTTCCGCTTCCGCGAGGGCACCTATCTTGACCTTTCCGGCAGCGGAGAATGGGCGGAGTTTGCCGCCGCCGTTGCGGAAACAGAGGATGCCGGCGGGGAGATCAGCGCGCCCGCGCCCTACCGCGCGGCCTTCCTCGCGGCGCTGATACGTAAGAACGGCCTTCCCGTGATGATGGACGAAAGAACATCCGCGATGGCCGACCTGAAAACGGAGGAAGCGGTTTTGCCTCTGGACTGCCTGCGCCCCTACCAGCAGCGCGGCTTTGCCTGGATCTGCGCTCTGCATGATCTGGGCATGGGCGGCATTCTGGCCGATGAGATGGGCCTTGGCAAAACGGTGCAGACCATCGCGGCCATCCTGCGCTCCTGCCGTCTGGCGGAGGAGGGAAAGGAAGAGCCGCTGCCGAGCCTGATCGTGTCTCCCACCTCCCTGCTGTACAACTGGGCCAGCGAGATCAGGCGTTTCGCTCCCGATATGACGGTGGAGGTGATCGAGGGCAGCCGCACGGCGCGCATCGCCCAGATCCTTTCCGTAAAGGAGAACATCCCGGATATCGTGATCACCAGCTATCCGCTCATCCGCCGCGACATTTCGGTGATGCGTGAGCTTTGCTTCCGATATATTATTCTGGACGAGGCGCAGAACATCAAAAACCTGCGCAGCGTGGGCGCGAGAAGCGTAAAGCAGCTGAACGGGCGTACGCGCCTTGCCCTGACCGGCACACCGATGGAGAACCATCCGGGAGAGCTGTGGTCGCTGTTTGATTTCGTATTGCCCGGCTATCTGCCGGATTATCCCGAATTTCTGCGCCGCTGGGGCGAGGGACAGAACGCGGAGGAGCTGTTGATGCGTACCCGTCCCTTCCTGATGCGCCGTCTCAAGAAGGATGTGCTCACCGAGCTGCCTCCCTGCACGGAGATCGTGCTCACGGCGCATATGCCGCCTGAGCAGAGAAGGGTGTATGACGCGGCGCTGCTGCAGAGCCGCGAGCGTGTGAAACGCGTGCTTTCCGGAAAGGGAGGCCGCGGCCAGGCGGAGATATTGAGCGTGCTGATGCAATTGCGCCAGATCGCCTGCCATCCCGCCCTGTGCCTGCCCGATTATAAGGGGCCCAGCGGCAAAACGGATATGCTGTGCGATGTGCTGGCTTCCGTGCTTTCCGAGGGCAAGCGTGTGCTGATCTTTTCCCAGTTCACCTCCATGCTGAAGCTGATCGGCGAGCGGCTGGATGAGGACAGGATCGAGTGGCTGTATCTGGACGGTTCCACGCCCGCCGAGGAGCGTGTGAGGCTGAGCGATTATTTCAATAACGGCGGCGGCCAGGTGTTTCTCGTTTCGCTCAAGGCGGGCGGCACGGGGCTTAACCTGACGGGGGCCGATACCGTGATCCTGTATGACCCGTGGTGGAATCCCGCCGCGGAGGATCAGGCCACCGGACGCGCGCACCGGATCGGCCAGACCAGAAATGTGGAAGTGATGCGTCTGGTGATGCACCGTTCCATCGAGGAGGATGTGCTGCGCCTGAGCGAGGGGAAAAAGCGTGTGTTTGAAAGCCTGGTCACACCGGGAGAGGACATGCCCACCCAGCTGACCGGAAAGGATCTGCTTGCTTTGCTCGGCGAGGATATGGTGTCCGCGGACGGCGGAGAGAAGGCATGACGGACGGCGTTTCATCATATGCGACCGTTGCCGGGAAAAGGGAAAACGCATGAAATTCCGGAAAGGAGGGACCGCTTCCTTTCCGGAATTTTTTGACTTTCGGAGATGGAAAAAATATATATTACATTTTTATAACAATTGTTTCGAACGGTTGATTATATGGATGGCACATGGTAATATATACCATATGTTGTGTGTGAGGTTTGCGCTTGATGGAGAACTGGCTGATTGCGGTCTTGGCCGCGGTGTTTGCGGGAGGGTTGGTACTTGTCATTGCCGGTAAACGGCGGCAGGACAGGGAAGCTCTTCGCGTACGCCGGCTGAGAGGAAGCCGCCTGTACAGGGAGATGGCTTCCGAGGTGGGAAGGGTACGCCGCCGTCCGCTGGATCAGGTGCTGGTGGAAAAGGATCAGGTGATCTTCCGTGCCATGAGGCCGCCTGAGGTGATCAGCCGCTTTTCCTTCAGCGAGCAGAGCATGCGCAATATGAACTATGACAGGCTGAAAACGCTGGTACAGCTTCTGGGCGAAGAAATTCCGGAATTGTCCGATCCCAAACGCTATCGCCTCCGCAGCTACCGGGTGATGCGCCCGAGCGGAGAATATGACAAGGCATGGGAATATGTGGCCAGGCCTTCCTATAAAAGCTATGTGCTTCGCACTTGGGATTGGCAGATGGCCGATCGCAGAAAGGAACCGTGATCCCTTCCTGAATACGGAGGGGGTCACTTTTTTTCGCGTTTGTAAAATATGAACAGTTGTTACGGAATTGCTTCAAAACAGTTGCACTTTGAGGGGCTCCTTGCTATACTGAAAACAGGAAATGCCGCGGCCGGGAGGCCATGAAAGGGTGTTTCCGGATAAGGAGAAACAGCATGTCCGAAAACGGCATCTCCCGCACGGGGGAACTGATATATGCACTTCAGCAGAATATACGCAGGGCGGTAGTGGGAAAGGACGATGTGATCGAGCTTCTGCTCATCGCGCTGCTCTGCCGCGGCCATGTGCTGATCGAGGATGTGCCGGGCGTTGGAAAAACCACGCTGGCCTCCTCTCTTGCCCGCTCCCTGCAGTGCTCCTTCCGGCGCATTCAGTTTACCCCCGATGTAACGCCGTCCGATGTGACGGGCTATACCACGGTAAAGCTGAATACGGGGGAAACGGAGTTCCATCCCGGCGCGGTGATGAGCCAGATCGTACTGGCGGATGAGATCAACCGCACCTCCCCCAAAACGCAGAGCTCCCTGCTGGAGGTGATGGAGGAGGGACAGGTGACTGTGGACGGCGTGACGCATCTGCTGCCGCGGCCGTTCATGGTGCTGGCCACCCAGAACCCTGTGGAATTTGTGGGCACCTATCCGCTGCCGGAGGCGCAGATGGACCGGTTTTTCATGCGTGTATCCGTAGGCTATCCGAGCGTGGAGGAGGAGACCGATGTGCTGGAACGGTACTGTTCTCCCGTTTCCCCATCCGCTTCGCTTACTCATGTGTGTACGGCGGAGGATGTGTGCGGCATGCAGGAGCAGGTGAGCACGGTATACTGCGCGAAGGAGGTGCGCGCCTACGCGGCGTCGCTCGCGGCCGCCTCCCGCACGCATCCTGCGCTGCGCCTCGGCGTATCGCCCCGCGGAACGATCGCGCTGGTGCGTGCCGCTCAGGCGCTGGCGCTGCTTTCGGGCAGGGATTATATCCTGCCGGATGATGTGCGCCGGATGGCCCCCAGCGTGCTTACGCACCGTCTGGTGCTCACGCCTGAAAGCATGATGAAGGGAACGGATCCCTTTGCCGTGCTGAACGATATCCTGACGCGGGTACCCGTGCCCGCCGGCAGATGACCGCGCGCGGTATTGCGGCGGCGCTGTGCTGCCTTTGCGCTTGGGGAACGGCCTTTTCCGTGGGCAGCCGCCTGTTTTACCTGGCGGCTTTGTTTCTCACACTGCTTTTGGTGTATTCCCTTCTGTGTGTCCTTTCGGCCCGTTTCACTTTTTCCTGCCATACGGAACTGCCGGAGCAAAGGGTACTGCGCGGCGATCAGGTGCGTGTGACGGTGAAATACCGCTGCTATGCCCTGCTGCCCGGAGCGCATGCCCGTATGACGGTACGCCTCGCATGGGAAGAACGGGAATGCGATACTGTGAAATGCTTTTTCGGCCGCCGCGCGGTCTCCTTTGATACCGCGGCGCGCTTTGCCGGAAGCGCTCTGTGCGGGGTTCGGGAGGTCGTTTTCGGCGATCCGTTTCTTTTCTTCCGCCTGCGGTATCAAAACGGGCATACGGTCAGGCTGCTCTGTCTGCCGCGCGTGTATGATATCGGCGCTCTTTCGCCTGCCGCCGGCAGGGAGGGGACGGGCGTACGCCCGGATACCGGTGAGAATGCCGCCGCCCCGGAGGATACGCGCCTGTGGCGCGAGGGGGACGCGCTGAAAAGAGTGCACTGGAAGCTGAGCGCCCGCAGCCGTGAACTGACGGTGCGGCGCTATGAAACAGAGGTGCCGCGGGATACCCTGATCGTGACGGATTTCACAACGCCGTCTTTCCGGCCTGATCTGCCCTTTTCCCGGGAGGCTGTATGCACCGCGCTGCTTGAAACGGCTGTATCCGCCGCGGACAGGGCGGCGTCATCCGGCCTGCCCTTATGCATCCCCTTTCCGGACGGGCGTGTGTTTACATCGGAAAGGGCGTTTGCTTCAGGGCAGCTTGCCGAAATGCTGGCGGGAACGGAATTCGGCACGGAGTATGATTTTTCGCGGCTGCTCAGGATGATGCTGAGGCGATCGGTCCGAACAGGCACCGTATGTGTGATCACGTCCCGCCTTACCGCCGCCACGGCGGATGCTGTGTGCATGCTGCGTCTGTCCGGCCCCTCTGTGCGGGTCTATCTTTGCGCGGAGCCGGGAGATGAGGAACAGTACGGCATGTATATCCGGCAATTGGAAAAGCAGACAGTGGAGGTATATTATGCTGCGCCTGTCTGAAAAAACGAAAACCGTGATCCCGGAGGCCCTTTGCAGCCTGCTTTTTTCCTGCGGGCTTTCCTTCGGCGTGTCCGTATGCCTTTTCGGCTATATTCCCTTCGCGAAGGGCTTTTGTTACTGCGCTCTGGGTGCGGCGGCGGTGCTGTTATCCGGGCTTTCAAAAAGGCTGAAGCTGCTGCCGCTCTTTTGTGTACTGGCCGGAGAGGCCATCGCCTTTCAGGCAGGACGCGGTGTGTTTTTTTACGCCCTGCAGACCGCGCGCGGGATGCTGCTCTACGCGCGGGGCAATCCCAACGCCATGCTGCCCTTATCGGAGCAGGCGGCGTGCGTGTTTTCATTTGTATTCGGTGTTTTGGGGGCGCTTTTTGTGCGTTCCCGGGCCTGCGGGGCCTGCGTGACGCTGTGCGCCGCTGTTTTCGCGGCCGAAACGGCGCTTACCGGAGCGGACAGCCTGCTGCTTTACTGCGCGCTGCCCTGTCTGGCCGGGTGCGCGGGCACCGCTGCGCTTTCCTCCCGCCGCGCTCTGTATGTGCCCCTCGCGGCGGCGGTGTGCCTTGCGGCGCTGTCTTTCCTGCTGGTGCCGGAGGAGGATACGCGTGTTTCCCCCTTCAGCGAAGCGGCGGATGCCGTGCGGCAGGATTTTGAGGATCATTTTCTGTTTACCGGCACAAGAGAGTCCTTTTCTCTTTCTTCCTACGGCTATATGCCGCTCGGCACCGCGCTGGGCGGAAAGGCGGAACCGGATGAGCGGCAGGTGCTTTCGGTGAAAACGGACAGCACCGTGTACCTGCGCGCCGTGGCGAGCGATACCTATAACGGCATCAGCTGGTACGATACGCTGGGCACAAGAAGGTATCTCTATACGGCTGTCAACAGGCGGGACACGCTCCGTCAGGTATTCGATATGGAACGCCCCGCCGGAGAAACGGAAGGGAAAAAACAGGAAGCGTCTGTGACGGTGGTCGCGTCCACGGGAGCTACCACACTTTTCGCCCCGCAGCGCGTGAGAGAGATAAAAACGCTGTCTGACCGGATGACGCTGTACTGGAATGAAGGCAGCGAGCTCTTTATATCAAGAAACGCGGACGCGGGGGACAGCTATCGCTTTTCCTGGCTGCCGCTGGACGCGGATGACCCTGCCGTACAGCGGATGGCGGAAAGGTGCGCCGCTCTTGAGGACGCGCAATACAGTGCTGTGGCGGCATCCTATCTTTCGCTGCCTCAGCATATGCAGCGCGAAGTCTTCGAGATCGCCGCGACGGCTGCCGCGGGAGAATCAGATCCCCTTCGCCGCGCGCTGAACATCCGCGATTATCTGCGAAGCCGCTTTTCCTATTCTCTTGATGTTTCCGCGCCGCCCGCGAATACCGATTTCTGCGCCTGGTTCCTTTTGCGGGAAAAGAAGGGCTACTGCACTTATTTTGCCACGGCGCTTACGCTGCTTTGCCGCATGCAGGGCATACCGGCGCGTTATGTGACCGGCTTTCTTGCCGTGCCGCAAAACGGCGTTGCCGCCGTAACGGGAAAGGACGCGCATGCCTGGTGTGAAGTCTATCTGAACGGGCTTGGCTGGCTCACGCTGGACGCGACGCCGGGAGACCGGGGAGCGGATACCGGCGGAGATGAGCATAATGACACGCCGTACGGTGGGGAAGTTGCCCCCACGCCCTCGCCTTCTCCAGCCCCGCAGCCCGAACCTACGCCGCCTCCTCCTGCCGCGCAGGAGGAACAGCCGGAGCAGGAAGCAGTTCCCCCCTCTCCCGTGCCTCCTCAGAGCGGAACAGCGCCCTCCGCCGCCGGGGCTGCCGGCGGAAAGGAAAGCAGTGTCCTGTGGCTGCTGCTTCTGCTTGTCCCGCTGTTGCTCACGGCATGGGTCCTGCTTCGTTCTCCCGCGGTGCGCATGCGCATACACCCGGACAGGGCGGAAATGATCCTGCTGACGGATCTTGAAAAGCGTCTTGCCGTGCTGCGGCTGAAGCGCTCTCCGGAGGAGACCGTAAGCATGTTTGCCGCGCGGGTCGCGGCTTTATCCGGAAAGAACGGCATGCCCTTATTGCAAAGAAGCCTTGTTTTCGCCACTGCCGAAGCGGTGAACCGGTATCTGTACGGTGGAAAGCCGCTGCAGACCGATACGATCGTCAGAGCCTGCCGCATGGTCACATCGGTCATGCCGGTTTGGCGAAAATGTTACTATTATGCTAAAAGATAAATGCATCGGCACGCCCGGATCGTTTGATCCGGGTGTTTTTATTACTGTTGTAATCATTATATCTATAAAATGTAAATTATGTGCTGAAATTTCAATGAAATGTACCATTATTTTAACTAAACTGTAACAAACCTATGTTGTCCGGTTGTGAAGTTTATTCTATAATATGTATGCAACGGGTGCGTATGTCTTTTTTGCGTTGCAGATTTTACATATTGTCGGCAGAAAACCGGAAAAATACAGGAATCGCGCGAGGCATTCCGGATACGATGGGGAGACAGAACATGAAAAAGCTGAACAGGGGAACCATGAAAAAGCTGGCGGTATTTCTTTGCTTGATCGCGATGATGCTGCCCTTTACGGACGCGCTGGCCGCCGCGTTTCCCGGAGCCGAGCGTATACTCAGCATCAAGTACAGCGATCTGCTGACTCACGGGCTGGATGAGGTCGCCTCCTACGGCGTTGTCGCGCACACCTATGAGCAGCGCGGCCACGCGGAAACCAGCGGCGCCATCGCGGTCCTGGAAAAACATATGGGGGTTCCCTTCATGCCCACATATGATACCCTGAATAATCAGGCTGATCTGAACATCAGCGCGTCCGTTACGGTGGAAGGGGCTCATAACGCTTTCACGGCAAAGTTTGCCCTTTTCACGAAGAGCGGCAGCAGCTATACCCGCGTTACCGACCCGGTAAGCGCTTCGTTTACCGCCAAGTCAGGCTCGGAAACGGTAAAGCTTCCTCTTTTCACCATCACCAAACAAACCACTAAGATGGACGGTGTTTACCTGATGGAAGTCGATTCCTCCGGCAATCCCGTTCTCAACGGTGATACGGACGACCTGGATTACACCGTGCAGTATGGCGATGAGCCCGGTGTGGATCCTCTGCCCATCAAGAGTACACAGGTGATCAACTATATCGGCAAGATTGACATGAAGATCAGCGACGGCGATGTGAAGCTGATGCAGGGCGACTCCTTCGGCGGTCAGCGCGTGGATTTCGGCCCCGGTATCTATCTGTATGACACAAACTATGAAAAGGTGAATAATAAAACGGATCATTCCGTAGACACGCTCTATATCCGTGATGATTCATGGGAACCCGGCATATATAAAGACTTTCAGCAAGTTTCCTATAGTTATAGCAACGGAACCGGAAAATTTATGTATGCCGGCTATGAGATCCAGTTCGGCTTTGATAAAAAAGCCCCGGGTGGCGGGGACTATGCCGATTATCTGCTGGAAAAGGCAGAAGATATTTCCAATGATCTGTCCAACTGTACCGCCGGCGGAAACTACGGCGGATTTGTCGTAAAGGACGGTGTAGCCTATCCCGGCGGTAACCTGATGAGCTCCCCCGGCGCTTCTGTCGCCAATGCGGACTCAACCACAAAATATACCTACGAAGACGGGGGGATTTATGACGTTCCCGGCCAGTGGTATGGCAACGGAAATGTAGCCAGTTATGATACAAGCATTCCCGGCAAGTATGAGGTCACCACACTTACGCTTTATTCTGTCCGTGCAAATATAACTGATTATGATGAAGAAGGTAATGTATTTTACCGCATCGATATGGGTGACGTAAGATACGGCACTTCGAATGTTTCATCCATGCTCGGCACTTATGGTATGCCTGTCAGCAGCAATGAGTACGTTGTGATCAACGTCATTTGTCCCTCTGCTACCGGTACTGTAGGTTCCTGGAATAATGCATTCAAAATACGGCGCGGAGACGGAAAAGGAACCATTGTCAACAGCGGAGACTGGCGCAGCGGCGAAGCGAATGATTTCAGCCATGTTATTTGGAACTTTATTTACAAGGATAACGATACCTATAAACCCTTTCAGGGAACCATTAAGATCGACAAGGCCACGCCCGGCCTGATTCTTGCCCCGGATGCCCGCATTGAGGTGTCCATCGTCGGCGATGCTGCCGCGTATGTGGGAAAAACGGTAAGCAACTACGGTGTGGAACTGCACCAGACCCTGCATGCCACCCCGGCCCGCAGTGCCAAGGCGCTGCTTTCAAAGAATATTGAAGTAGATACCGGTAATATCGAATTATATAAGGTAGATTCTCTGGACAGCACCGTCAATTTGAAGGGCGCTGTGTTTACCGTATACAGCGACAGCAATTGCACCGCTAAGGTGGCTGATATGCCCGCCACCGACAGCAACGGTTATTCCAAACTGGAAGACCTGGCCGTCGGCACCTACTATGTAAAGGAAACCACCGCTCCCTCCGGCTACGCGCTGAATACCACTGTCTTTGAGGTAACGGCGGTGAAGGATGAGACCGTTACCGTAAACGGAACGAACAAGATCACCGATGAAAAACTGAAGGGCGCCATCAAGGTATACAAGGCTGACGCGGACGATGAAAGCACCCTTCTGGGCGGTGCCGTGTTCGGCATTTATACCGATCAGGCCTGCACAAACCTCTATACCACCATGAAGACCGGCAGCGGCACCACTTCTCTGGGCTATGCCAAGGCCAGTGATATTCCTTTCGGCACCTATTATGTGAAGGAGATCACCGCGCCTGAAGGGTATGAGCCCGACAGCACGGTGTACACCGTGGAAGTTGCCAGCACTACCGCCACCGCGCAGGTCATGGGCCCCGGCAAAGACAGTTCCAAGCATTCGGTGCTGAATAAGAAGAAGCTGGAGGAAAAGGGCGCCATTGAGCTGACCAAGGTGGATTCGAAGAATTCAGCCACCAAGCTGAGCGGCGCTGTGTTTACCGTGTACAGCGACAGCACCTGCTCAACAAAAGTGGCTGATATGCCCGCCACCGACAACAACGGTTATTCCAAACTGGCAGACCTGTCTGTCGGTATCTACTATGTAAAGGAAACCACCGCTCCCGGGGGTTATAAGGCGGACAGCACAGTCTATACCGTTACCGTGACGGCAAATTCCACCGCCACCGTGAACAACGCCGCTATTACCAACGAGCGTCTGCAGTGCGAAGTTGTGCTGCATGCCGCGAAGACCGTGGAGGGCAAGGATGACAGCACGGCGGCGTTCACCTTCACCCTGGCATCTTCCACCACAGGCGCTCCCGCGGCGGATCCTGCCGAGATCACTGTAAAGGCCGGAGAAACCGGCGACTTCGGAAAACTGACCTTTGATACCGCCGGCGAGTACACTTACACCATCACCGAAGCAGACGGCGGTCTTGACGGATACACCTACGATACGGCTCCCAAGACCGTGACTGTAAAGGTGGAACTGAAAAACGGCGCGCTGGTAGCCACCGTGACCGGCGGCACCGATTTCGATGCCGACACCAACACCCAGACCGTAGTCAACACCTACTCCACCGAAAGCACAAGTGTGACGCTGAAGGTGAAGAAGGAGATCGAAGGTATCAGCGGCAGCGAAGCCGAGTTCACCTTCAACCTGACCGCCGCGGACGGCACGCCGATGCCCGAGACCGCCGCGGGTAAGACCGTGACAGTGAAGCAGGATGCCACCGGCTCCTTCGGCGAGATCACCTTCGATAAGGCCGGCGAGTACACCTACACCATTACCGAAGTAAAGGGCAATGTGCCCGGCTACACCTACGACACCGTTGGCAAGACGGTGACCGTAAAGGTGGAAGACAAGGATGCCAAGCTTGTAGCCACCGTGACCGGAGGCACCGGCTTTGATGCCGATACCGACACCCAGACCGTAGTCAACACCTACTCCACCGACAGCACAAGCGTGACGCTGAAGGTGAAGAAGGAGATCGAAGGTATCAGCGGCAGCGAAGCCGAGT
>CALGBY010000034.1 GCA_937886445.1 uncultured Clostridia bacterium
TCCGGAGGGCGGGCCATGTATCGAAATTTCTGCAAGATGAAGATGTTGGAAAAGATACCGTTCAGCGTGCTGACGAATTGTGCGGTATTGCCTTCATGTACTGCGCCTGAAGACTGCAAGAACAGGCAAAATAAACAGTCCCGTGCAGGGCGTGAGCGTCTTCACGGGACGGGCTTCTGCGGCGATACCGCGCGGTACGGCAGCACGCTGAGCAGTGCCTCACCTGTGCGGTATCGCGCTGTGCATTACTTTTTGAGCCGTTTCAGTTCTTCTTCCACCTTTGCCTTTGTTGCGTAGTTCAACACACTGAAATTGCCCTGCAGCGCCTTTTCAAGCTTTTTGACGGCTTCCTCTGTTTTTCCTTCCTCTACATCGTATCTTGAAAGGAACCAGAGCGTGTCGATCTGATTATCCTTGATCGAGATGGCTTTTTCAAAGTAGCCGCGGGCCTTTTCCTTATCTCCGGCCAGTCTGTAGTAGGCCTGACCGAGGTTATCCAGCACGATGGGATCCTCGTCGTCATAGGCGAGGCCTTCCTCGTTGAAGGAGATGGCCTTTTCCAGATCGCCGGCTTCTACATACAGGTATCCGAGCACGGTGTAGATATCACCGGTCTTGTTTTTTGAGGCGATGTTTTCCATGTTGGCAATGGCGCCGTCCATGTCACCCAGCTTGTACTCCGCGGCGGAATAATTGACAAAGAGACGGATACGGTAGGCGGTGTCGAGGTCCGGCGCTTTCTGCGCTTTCTTCAGTATCTCCTTGACGCGCAGGAAATTCTGTTCTCCGCCCTCCTTGAGCAGCCTGGTCGTAAAGGGAAGCATATATGCGGCTCTGATAACATCGGCCGCGTACAGCTCCTCATACATTTTCATGGCTTCCTCTGTTTTGCCCTTCTGCTGTTTGGAAAGAGCGCTGCGGATCTTCAGTTCTTCCTTAAGTCCCATTTTTCTGCCTCCTTAATTTATCGTCCAGTCTGAGATAACGTTTTTCAAGCTCAGCATGCAGAGGGTCGTTTCTTTCCGCGGCCAGAAACATGGCCTGCGCCGTTACGCGCATCGCGCCCTCCGTGTCCTTCATGCGGTGTTCAAGCAGCTTGGCAAGCGCGATGTAAGGAAACAGCCCGCCCTGTCTGCTTTTGATCATGATGCGCCATACCTCGGCGGCCTTGTCATATTGCTTATCCTTCCGGAAGCTTTCCGCCAGCCGTGTACGGGAAAGCGCCGAAAGGCTGCCCCTGTCCGCAAGACGGAAGCATCGCCTCGCGCGTGCTGTTTCGCCCCGCTTTTCAAGCACCCTTCCTACGGAATAGATATCCTCGTCTTCGGTAAGCGATTCCGGTGCTTCATGGGAAAGGATCAGCGCGCGCAGCACATCCGCAAGGCTTTTCACATCCTGCAGGTTATGGCTGAGCACATCTTCTAAGCACGAAAAATCGCGTGTTTTGAGATAAGTGAAAAAGCGTTCGGGCACCTGAGAGCCGGGAAGATCCTCGCCGCGTCCCTTTCCGAGTACCTTTTCCTCCAGCATGGAAAGATTGCATCTGCCCAGCCGCAGCTTCCATACCCTTCTTGCCGCGTGCAGAAGATCAAGCGAAATGAGCCCATGGGGGAAACGCATCCGGTTCATCACAAAACGGGATTCAAGCAGCGGGATATCAAAGGTTTTTCCGTTAAAGGTGCATACGGCCTGCTTGCCTTCAAGAAGCGCCGCGAGCTTTTTCAGCATCGCCTCTTCCTCGCAGTAATCGCGGATGACATACTGCCGTATTTCAAAGCCGTTCTGTGAAAAGAAGCCCGCGCCGCATTCAAAAGCCAGCGTGCCTGCCCCGCCGGAAAGCCCTGTGGTTTCCGTATCCAGAAACAATACTTCGGAAAGCGGCAGGGGAGAGCATTCTTCTCCGAATACCAGACGCAGCGCATGGGACGGAATGATATCCGGCAGACCGCATTCCTTCGCGGGAAACACGCAGCACCGTTCCCAGCAGGTCCTTTCCGCTTCAGCTTCCGTTTTCTCCGCCTTTTTGACAGGCGGCATCGCGGAACGGATCCTGTCACGCAGGGAAAGCATCAGTCTTCCTCCTCCGCGTAGTAAAAGCACAGCTCCTGTTCGCCGTCCTCTGAGATGCCGAGCACCCGTATTTCGTTGGGCTTCGCGCGCTCACTGAGCAGGCGTTCAAGGTCGCCTCCCGCGTTTTCCCAGGCGGCGAGATAACTGCGCAGATCCTCCCAAAATTCTTCAAGAGAAAAGTGCATATCCCTGATATAAAGGGCGGCGTCGAGCCCCACATAGCGAAGATGCCAGGGCTCAAAGCGGATGCCTGTCGATGCTTCCTTATCCTCCATATAACGGATGATGAAGCCGTATTCCCAGCAATGCTCCGCCATCCACTGTGCTTCACGGGTGTTTTTGAAATCGGCGTTCATGCCGTCCTTTTTGGTCCATTCCCTGTTCAGCACATCCACACCGAGCCCTGTCTGGTGATCGGATGAACCGGGATAAGCCACATAGCCGTCATCCCGCCCTACCTTTTCAAGCCGGTTATAGTACATGGTCTTCTGTGTTTTATAGCTTCTGTAGCTGCTTTTTACGTAGAGAGTGCAGCCGTCCTTTTCCGCGGCGTCAAACAGAAGGTTCAGGGCAGCCTCGGCGTCCTTTCTGAGCTGTCCCTTTACCGCGCAGCGGGCGGTGATATCTACAAGATCAGCCGGTTCATATGCGGGATCCAGCAGATCGCTTTGGTTTGTGAGCGTAAGATACTGCCGGCGATCCGCCACCGTTTCCGGAGAAAGCGGATACTGCCACGCGGGCATCGCGGTATTTTCCGCGTGCGCGTACAGAGGCAGCAGCAGCGTGAGCAGAAGCATACAGACGGCGCAGCGCCCGGCGGGGTGCGTTTTCATGCTTATGTGTCCTCCTTCGGATGAAGTGCCGATGGCAGTTTGAAAAGGGTCTGTGTATGGTTCCCGCCGCGGTCTCTCCGGGGCTTTCAGCGGCTGAGCCGTTCCAGACTTTCCTTTCTGAGGCTTTCTACATAGATCTCGAGCGGGATATCCATTTCGGTGATCGTCATCGCGTGTAACCTGCCCACATAACGGATGTGCCAGGGCTCGTACATGTAGCCGGTGATATCCTCCCATTCCTTTTTGTAGCGGATGATAAAGCCGTATTCGGCGGCGTGCTCCGCCACCCACAGCCCCTCCGGCGTGGAAGCGAAACGCTCCGTAAGCCCGTGATCATTCTCAGTACAAAGGTCCATCGCCAGCCCCAGCTGGTGCTCGCTGGCTCCGGGCGGGGCGGATACGCGCAGTGCTTTCTTTTTTCCGACGGCCCTAACCTTGCGGTCGTGTACGGCTGCCTGTGTCTTATAGCTGCGGTAGCCGGAGAGCGCGCATAGAATGATGCCGTCCCTTTCGGCGGCCATGCACATTTCTTCCAGCGCGTGCGCCGCTTCTTCCCGAAGCAGTACATTTTCGGTCACGCACCTTACATCCGGCATCACCAGATCGTCCGGTACATAGCCGGATGTGAGCGTGTATTCCCGGTTGACCAGAAAGAGACTGCCGCCGAGGTTCATCTGCCCTTCATAGGAGATAAGCGTTTCCTGAGAAAGAGACAGGAACACGAACAGCAGGGAAATGAGCCTGTCCAGCATAATTCCTCCGCGATAACAGTTTTCTTACGGTTTTCCCGTAAACAGACGGGTACCGTATCTTGAAGTGATCACACCGATATTTTCGGGCGAGAGCATGACGGTCACGCGTGTTCCGTCCTCAAGATGCTCCTCCTCCGTTACGCGGCCGAGCTTTCTCAGATCGTTCAGCGCGGCATACGCGCTGTAGGGAATGAAAAGCGTGCAGGCCTGTTCCTTTTTGCGAAGCTCGCCTGCGATGGCCGAAAGGAGCCTGTCAATACCCTTCCCGGATTTCGCGCTGATCATGACCGCACCGGGGATCGGCTGACACAGCGGTTCCCTGTCACACTTGTTCATGACCTCGATGACCGGCTTATCCGCCGCGCCCAGTTCTTCAAGAACATGATCCACCACCGCGCGCTTGCGGGGCGTTTCGGGATCGGAAATGTCACTTACGATCACAAGAAGATCGGCATCCGCGGCCTCTTCCAGCGTGGATCTGAACGCGTCCACCAGATCGTGCGGCAGCTTCGATATAAAGCCTACGGTATCCGTAAGCAGAAACTCGCCTCCGTCCGCCAGAGCCACCTTTCTGGAGGTGGCGTCCAGCGTGGCGAACAGCTGATCCTGCACATATACACCGGCATCTGTCAGCAAGTTCAGCAGGGTGGATTTTCCGGTATTGGTGTAGCCTACCAGCGCTACGGAGGGAATATCGTTCTTTTTCCGGTTCTTCTTTCTGATCTCCCGCTGCCTGACAAGCTGTTCCAGATCCTTTTTCAATTCGGAAACGCGCTCGCGGATGCGGCGACGGTCCATTTCCAGCTTGGTTTCGCCGGGGCCTCTTGTGCCGATACCGCCTCCAAGCCGTGAAAGGATCAGGCCCTGACCGATCAGGCGGGCGGAACGGTATTTCATCTGCGCCAGCGCTACCTGCAGCTTGCCCTCGCTGCTTTTCGCGCGCTGTGCGAAGATATCCAGGATCAGCGTTGTACGGTCGATCACCTTGACGCCTGTGATCTCTTCCAGATTGCGGGTCTGGATGCCGGTAAGCTCATCATCCACGATGATCAGATCGGCTCCCGCGGCCTGAGCGTCCAGTGACAGGCGTTCCGCCTTTCCGCTTCCCACAAAGGTCGCGGTATCCGGCTTGTCTTTTTTCTGAAGCACGCGGGCGCACACAACGGCGCCGGCAGTCTTGGCCAGATTTTCCAGTTCGTCAAGAGACTGCTCGCTGTCAATGCCCAGCAGCAGCGCTTTTTCGGGCACCTGCGTTTCCTCACCGCGGTCACTGTCCACAGCCCGGTCGGCTTCCTCGATCAGTTCCATCCATCCCGAGCGCTGAAGCGCGCGCACAGACAGCGGCCCTTCCTGGCGTATCTGTCTTTCGCCGCCGAGCTTTGCACCGGGGAAAGCGGCGGTAACGCCGGTGATCCTGCCGTCCGCGCTGACGCCGCAGGCAGAGATGCTGTCCAGCATCAGGCTGCGCAGCGCGCTCAGATCCACCGCGGAAAGGTACGGGTTTCCGCCCGGATGGGTGTGGATGCAGCGTACGCGGCTCAGCCTGGACGCGCTTCTGCGCATATGCCAGTCCTGCAGAGGTACGCTGTCGTTGCCGCCCACGGTGATATCCAGCACATCGCCCTCGCGGCTGATGTATACCGAGATCTCCCGGTTGATCGAAGCAGAAAAAGCGGCGATATATTCCAGCATTTCTGCCGGGATAAATTCGTCGCGGGCAATGGGGTAGTCATACAGGGTGCCGAGCTTTTCAAGCTCGGTATCCCGTATGCCTGTAATGTTTCCGTGAACCTTGTTTATCATTCTTTTACAGCTCGATCCCGGCGGCCCTGGCCTCATCCGGATGGTTCTTTACATAATCCTCCACCGCGGCGTGGATGGCTTCCTCCGCCAGCAGGCTGCAGTGCATCTTTACGGGGGGAAGGCCGTCCAGCGCTTCGGCAACGGCCTTGTTGGTAAGGGTGAGGGCATCCTTCAGGCTTTTGCCCTTTACCATTTCGGTGGCCATGGAGGAGGTGGCGATCGCCGCGCCGCAGCCGAAGGTCTTGAACTTGACATCCTCAATGATGCCGTCCTTCACCTTCAGATACATACGCATGATATCGCCGCACTTTGCGTTTCCGACGGTGCCGACACCGTCCGCGTCGGGGATCTCGCCCACATTGCGGGGATTGGAAAAATGATCCATTACCTTTTCACTGTAATCCATATATACCTCCGATAAGTATCTTTCATTTCATAATAAGTTTTTGTGCAGAGCTTCGGGGAAGCTTACTTCTTCTGCGCCTCGATAAAATCCTGCCAGCAGGGGCTCATGGAACGCAGATCCTCCACGATGCCGGGCAGCACGCGCAGCACCTCATCCACTTCCGCTTCGGTGTTCAGATCCGACAGGGAAAGGCGCAGACTGCCGTGGGCCACTTCATGGGGAAGACCGATCGCGAGCAGTACATGAGAGGGATCCAGCGAGCCGCTTGTGCAGGCACTGCCGGAGGAGGCGGCGATCCCGGCCAGATCCAGACGCAGCAGCAGGGATTCACCCTCGATAAACTGCACACTGATGTTGACATTGCCGGGAAGACGCTGCATCGGGTGGCCGTTGAGACGGGTATAGGGGATCTTCAGCAGGTTTTCGATCAGCCTGTCACGCATCTGCATGATGCGCATGTTCTTTTCCTCAAGGTTTTTTGTGGCCAGCGTGATCGCTTCGCCGAGACCGACGATGCCGGGCAGGTTTTCCGTGCCGGCGCGTTTTCCTTTTTCCTGCGCTCCGCCGTGGATCACATTATCCAGCTTGATGCCGGTGCGTACATACAGCGCGCCTACGCCCTTGGGGCCGTGGAACTTGTGTCCGGAAAGGGAAAGCATATCCACATGCCAGTCATTTACATTGACCGGTACGGCGCCGATCGCCTGAACGGCGTCGCAATGGAAGGGGATGCCGTGCGCGTTCGCGATCCTGCCGATCTCGGGGATGGGCTCAAGCGTACCGATCTCGTTGTTGGCCGCCATGACGGAGATGAGGATCGTTTTATCTGTGATGGCCTTTTCGACATCGGCGGGGTCAACACGGCCGTATTCGTCTACCGGCAGATAGGTGATTGTGAATCCCTGCTTTTCAAGCCAGTCACAGGTGTGCAGCACGGCGTGATGCTCGATACAGGTGGTGATGATGTGGTTGCCCTTATCGCGGCGGGCAAACGCGGTGCCCTTGATGGCCCAGTTGTCACTTTCGGAACCGCCGGCGGTAAAGTAGATCTCACCCGGCTTCGCGCCCAGCGCTTCCGCCACCTGACGGCGCGCTTCTTCCAGCTTTTTACGGGCATCGCGTCCGGTGGAGTGGATGGAGGAGGCATTGCCGTAGCAATCGCCGAAGCAGGGAAGCATTTTTGCAAGCACCTCGGGGGTGACCGGTGTGGTACCCGCGTTGTCCATATAGATCCTGTCCATTTTATTACTGCTCCTTTACATTGTTTTCAAGCATATCTTTGAGTGAAACGGAGGAAAAAAGGCGGTTGATGGAATCCGTAAGGTATTCCCATACGCCCCGGGTGGGGCAGCTTCCGCTTTGAGGACAGGGAGCGGCGCTGTCTCCCAGACAGTCGCTCAGGCTCAGCTTGCCCTCGGTCGCGTCAAAAATATCGCCCACGGTGATCTTGTCCGGCTCCTTTGCCAGCTGATAGCCTCCGTGCGCGCCGCGTACGGTTTTTACCAGCCCGGCCCTGCGCAGGCTGCCCAGCAGCTGCTCAATGTAGTTTTCCGGAAGCAGGATCCCCTGAGTGATCTCCTTCAGGCTTTGCGGCCCGCTGTCCTCACGGGATGCCAGATATACCATGGTATACACCCCGTATTTTCCTCTTGTTGACAGTTTCATCTGTGCTCCTTTTCAAAATCCGACAAAGTTAGTCGGAATTACGGATAGAGTATAACGCGTACGGTATGCTTTGTCAAGGGAACGGAAAATATTTTGCGGCGTCACATACGGATACGGCGTGGGGAGGGCTTTGCTTGTGCAGGCGCCGGCCGGCACCGCTCCCGGGAAAGACCGGAGGCGGGTCCCTGCCGTAACAAAAAATCAGCCGCTTCATGAAAAAGCGGCTGAGCGGATGTTTTTTGTCCTTATTCCACAATCAGGTTTTCTCTGCCTACGATCTCGCTGATCGCGTCGATCGCCTTTTGGGCGGTCTCTTCTTTTTGACGGCTGTTTTTTGCTTCGGGCAGACGGATCTCCACATTGCAGTTATTCGCGCCGTTTTCATTGAGCGCGGCGATGATCGCACCCTTTCTGGGCTCAATGATGGCCATCAGGCCTTTGTTTTCCTCCTTCAGGATGAGGGTGAAGGTGTTGTTTTTATAACCGCCGTAGGTGTTGTCATTGATCAGGCTGAAAAGAAGGGAGTCATTCTTTTTCAGCGCGGCCAGCGTGCTGTTCCAGATCTCCTTGGGCGTTTTTTCGCTTCCCTCAAGCGCGTCATCCGGTACGGGCGGCTCCGCTGCGGACACTTCCCCGGCACTTTCGGTGTTTTCTGCCTTCTTTTCGGGCACAGCCGCGGGCGCGGACACGCGAACGCCGTTCTTCTCAAGCTCCGACAGCTTATTTTCCAGTTCCGAAAGCCGCTCGATCAGTGCCTCACTGTCTTCTCCGGCGGCCTTCTGGCAGCAACGCAGGGTGCAGATCTCCAATACCTGAGAGGCGGAGGTGACAAAACGGGTATCGCTCTGCGCCTTGAGAAATGCCTCCTCCAGACGCAGCAGCCGGGGCACGGAAAAGGCCTGTGCCTGCTTCATATACCGTTCACCGCCGGTCACGGCGTCCGCCCCGCAGAGGCGGACAGCGGTAAGGGAACGCAGGTGATTGCCCAGATCCTTCAGAAATACGCCTACATCGCGCCCCGAGCGCATCAGCTCCTCACAGTTTTTCAGGGCCTGCGCGCTGTCATACGCGGCAAGCGCGTCCGCGAAACGGAAAAGGAAGCCTCTGTCCGCACTGCCCAGCGCGGCGCGCACGCGTTCCTCTGTGATCTCTCCGCCGCCGCTCATACACATGTCCAGTATACTGAGTGCGTCGCGCATGCCTCCCTCGGCGGCATCCGCGATCAGCTCCAGTGCTTCCCGGTCCGCTTTGCGGTCGTTTGCCTTCAGCACGGTCTCCATCCTACCGGTCAGCTCATTCTGCGTAAAGCGGCCGAAATCATACCGCTGGCATCTTGAAAGAATGGTGGAAGGGATCTTCTGCGGCTCTGTGGTGGCCAGAATGAATACCATATAGGACGGGGGCTCTTCCAGTGTTTTCAAAAGCGCGTTGAAGGCACTCTGGGAAAGCATGTGTACTTCATCGATGATATATACCTTATATTTGCTGAACTGGGGCGGATAATCCACCTTTTCAAGCAGCTCACGTATCTCTTCCACACGGCTGTTGCTGGCGGCGTCCATTTCGTAAACATCCAGCGATGTGTCGCTCAGTATCGACTTGCAGCTGTCGCATTCGCAGCAGGGGTCGCCGTCGTTCGGGGAGGTGCAGTTCACGGCGCGGGCCATGATCTTGGCCGCGCTGGTTTTTCCGGTGCCGCGGCTGCCGCAAAAAAGGTAGGCGTGGCCGATGTGACCGGTGCGGATCTGGTTTCTGAGCGTTCTGATGATGCTCTCCTGACCCACCATATCGCTGAATGTTCTCGGACGCCATACTCTGTACAATGCCTGATACATATTGATTACCTCACGGAAAAGTACATACTGTTGCATATGTATTATGCATTATTTTTTTCCGCAGTGCAAGCGGAAAAATCGTCAGCCTGCTCCTGCTTCCCTTGGCGTCATCAGTCTGCCGCAGGGTGCCTGAACCGGGAAAACGGTCAAAAACGGATGAAAAAGGAGGAAAAAAGCACGAAAAGGACAGCGCTTTTTCCGGTTGACAGTACAGGCCGGTATCACTTATGATAGGATATATCCTGAATGGATACGGAGGTATATGATGAACGGGAGAGACAGGAATGACAGGCCGCGCGTTCTTCAGCCGGAGCTGCCTGAACAGCTTCCGCGCGCGTTTCGCCTTCCGGACGGTGATGAAGCGGAGGAAACGCTTTTTGACGGGCTGGAGCTTTCCGGTCTGGACCTTGCGGGAATGGATTTTGTTAAATGCGTGCTGAAGGGATGCGACCTGTCGGGTTGTGATCTTTCAGGCGGCGGCTTTACCGACTGCGTGCTTGAAAACTGCGATATTTCCTCGGCAAAGATGGAAAACACGGCGTTTATCCGTACCGAGATCAGAAACTGCCGTGTGAGCGGAGCGGACGCCATCCACGCGGTCTTCAGGCATGCTCTGCTGGTGAACTGCAAGGGTGAGTATCTGAATATAGCGGGTTCTTCGCTTCAGGATACCTTGCTGCGCGGCTGCGTACTGCCGGAATTGTCGCTCGAAAGCGACAGGCTGACCGCCTGCGGCTTTGACGCCTGCGATCTCACCGCGCTTTCGGTGCATTCGACCCCGTTGAGAGGGATCGATCTTCGCACCTGTCGGCTTGACGGGGTGCGGGCCGATCTTGCGTCGCTTGCCGGTCTGCGAGTCACGCCGCTACAGGCGTCGCAGCTCGCGGTCCTTCTGGGATTGGATATCAGAGAAGAAGAAACAGAAAGCTGAAAATAACCGCTGCCCCCTTTTTTCTGAAGGGACAGCGGTCTTTTTATTCAGCTGCTTCCGGAACGGGAAGCTTGCCGTTCCACACGATCTTCCGATAGTTTTCGCGGTCCGTTGCCCCCTCTGTGGAGATGAAAAGGAGGCGGGAGGAGGAATTGAGCCCGAGCCGTTCACGGATAGCCCGGTACTTTTGCTCTGTAAGAAGGCACATCGCGGAACCGAATGCCGCGGCTCCGCTTTCGCCTGAGATCACAGGGGGATCGCCGGCACAGGGGGTGGCCAGTATCCGCATCCCGTACGCGGCGGCATATTCCGGAACGGAAAGGAAACAGTCCGCCGTGTTTTTCAGTACTTCCCACGCGATGGGGCAGGGCTCACCGCAGGCGAGACCGGCCATACAGGTGGAAAGATCGCCGGTCGCACTGTGAGGCTTTCCGTCTCCCGCTTTCGCGGAAAGGTACAGGCAGGCCGCACTGTGGGGTTCCGCTATGGTGATGACGGGCCTTTCCTCTCCGTAAACGGAGGAGAAAAAGCCGGCTATGGCGCCGGCCATCGATCCGACACCGGCCTGCAGGAAGACATGGGTGGGCTTTATACCGTTCAGCTGCTCCGCGGCTTCAAGCGCGACAGTCATATATCCTTGCATGATATGCAGCGGGATATCCTCGTAACCCTCACTTGAGGTATCCTGCATCAGGATCCATCCGTTTCTTTCGGCCTCGGCGGCGGCAAAACGCACGGTATCGTCATAATTCATACCGGTTACTTCCGCCCGTGCTCCCAGCGCGCGTATGTTTTCCACTCTTTCATCGGCGCTCCCGCGGGGCAGATAGACAACGCATCCCTGCCTTAACCGGGCTGCCGTCCATGCCACGCCGCGGCCATGGTTTCCGTCCGTCGCGGTCACAAAGGTGATGTTTCCGAGGCGGGACTTTGCTTCCTCCGATGTGATCCCGGAATACGGCAGACTGGTTTCCGGGTATCCGAGCAATTCCGATACCCATCTGCCCGCGGCATAGCTTCCTCCCAGCACCTTGAAGGCGTTCAGAGAAAAACGCGTGCTCTCATCCTTGATGAAGATGCTTCCGATCCCGAGCTGATCAGAGAGAGCGGGGAGACTGCGGAGCGGGGAAGGGGCATAGCCCGGAAGACTGCTGTGGAATGTGCGCGCTTTTTCCGCTTCACGAAGGGAAAAACGCGGGTCTGAGTATTCGCGGCGCGAATGCCGCGGGAATACCGCGGAAATATCTGCTTCCATTGGTATGACGCTCCTTTTCAAAGGGGGCTGCAGCGCAGCCCCCGGGTATATTTTCAAATCATCCGGTAAGTTTTCCAGCCTTTCCGGATGCGCGCGTCCAGCGCTTCAAGTGTTTCAAGCCCGCTGAGCGCGTCTACAGCCGTTACGCAGCAGGCACCCTCCGCGGCAGCCAGACGCGCGCATTCTTCCGGCCCTCTGCCTTCAAGCAGCGCGGCAAGGAAAGCCGCGATGGCGGTATCTCCGCATCCTGTGGCGGATACCGTTTTTTCCGCGGCAAAGCAGGGCTGAAGCCCTTTTCTGTTTTGCCAGCGCGATACATCAAAGCCGGTACAACGGGCGGCTCTTTCCAGCTTTTCACCCTCGCCGCAGGCATAATACAGCCCGCCGGTGCCGCATTTGACGACACAGACCCCGCAGCCCATAGCGAGGCATTTTTCCGCGAGCGGAGCGGCGTCTCTTTCCGGGTCGACGAGAGAGATCATGTCGCCGCCCCTTGCCGAAAGGCGTTCGTACAGGCTTCTGTCCAGCATGAAGCACAGCTCCTCAAAGCTGGGGAGGAAAAGATCCGTTTCCGGCAGGATGTTTTCAAGAAACGCTTGCCAATCCTGCTGCCCGGCCTCCGAGGAAGGATCGATCGCCGCCATATCCAGGCTGACCGCGCAGCCGGCTTTGTGGGCCCTTGAAAACAGCGTTTTCAATTCCTTTCCGCTGTTTGCGTACATCTTTTTCATCAGCGGTGGATAGCCGAAATGAAGGAGAGAACAGCCTTCAAAAACAGAATCCGGTATGTCTCTTTCCGAAAAGGTGCTGTTGGCACCGGGGCAGTGAAGAAAGATCCTGTCCTGACCGGGAACGGCCAGTACTACGGAATAGCTGGTCGTACTCAGCCTGTCACGGATCAGTCCCTTCGCGGAGCGTTTTTTCAGCTCCGCCTCGATCAGGTCTCCCAGCTCATCCGTTCCGGCCTTGCAGAGCAGCGTGACATCCGCTCCCAGAAGCTGCAGCGCGAGGCCGGTGTTGGCCACGCTTCCTCCCAGGCTGATCTTTACATTTTCCGTCTGGATGAGATGCCCCGGCAAAAACAGCTCCTGTGTGCTTTTCCCGGTGACGGCCGGGGAAAACACGGGCGTGATATCAAGACAGATATGCCCTGCCGAGATCACTTTTTTCATCAGGTCACACCAGCCCCATCAGCAGATTCATCGTGTACATTTCAAGCTGTTCGAATTTTCTTTCTTCGATCAGCTTTTCCGTATACGCGTAATCCCAGCGGCGGGCCTTTTCTTCAAGCGCTTTGAAAACGGCAAGGCTGTTTTTCAGATGCTCAAAGCTGTCTTCATCGGAGGTGGTGCGCATGGCCTTCACATCCAGACCGACATATTCGCCCTTTGCACCGTAGTTGTTTTCGACCAGTACCTTTACCTGATTGAAGGCGGCACGCAGGTTCTCAACGCCGAAGCTCTTGTCCTGGTCATAGCGGATGCCGTTCTGATCGTTGAGATGCACGGTGAACAGCTTGTCAAAGGCCATCGCGAAGCCGATCTCATGGGCGGGATCAAGGCCGGCCAGAATGGCATGCGCGCTTTCAAGGTTGCCGCCTACACGGGCAGGGTCGATCGTGGCGGCGGATACGGCAAGAACATGCCCCATGGTGCCGCAGATAGAGCGGTCGATGGGCTCGTTGGGCTTGGGCTCGATGCACACACGGATATGTTTGTCATATTCCAGCATTTTGTTGATGGCTTCCACCAGCTGCTTTGTGGCCCAAACGGGGCTTTTGCTTTCGGCGCACAGTGTGCCCTCGCGGGCCAGCCACAGCACAATGAAGGAAGCTCCCAGTTCATTGGCGATATCGATGGAGCGGAAGGCACGCCACAGGGCAAAGTCACGGTCTTCCTTTCTCATGCTCATGAAGCCGCCGTCCTGCGTGTGCGGATCCATCCACAGGCGCGGGGCCACAAACTCGGCCTTGAGCCCGTATTTATCCAATAGCTTCTTAACGCCGCGCGCGTATTCCCTGATTTCCTCCTCGGTCATATTGTTCATATCAGGCACGGCGTCATCATCATGAAACTGTACCGCGGAAAAGCCGAGCTCGGCAAACCTTTTGAACTTCTCTTCAAGATCAATGGGCTTTCTTGTTTCGGGGCCGTAGGAATCGGCTCCGGTGTGAACATTCCACGGACCTACTGAAAACCTGAACATAAGCGCATCCCTCCGTTAAGCGGTATTATATTTGTTTCCAACCGGGATTTTACACGAACGAAAGAAAAAAATCAACCCCTCAGGCTATATATAAAGGTAAGATTTATTCCGAAAGCGCTTACCGCGTACGGCTGAAGAGATAAATATTAATAGAATGTAATAAATTTGGCATTGACATTTTGTGAAATGCGTATGATAATATACGGGTAACAAAACTTATGTTCCGTCCTCCGTGGTCTGTCTCCCGGAAGAGGCATCGGTATTTGTCTGAAAATGCTCCGTATATATTTTCTGATCTGTCTCCACTACGAAATTACAGGGCGCCAGTCCTGTAAAAAATAAAAAAGGAGTGTACCCGTCTATGAAGAAACTCATTGCTCTTGCTCTGGCTATCGTAATGATGCTGGGCACCTGCGCCGCTCTGGCCGAAAAGGTCGGCGTGTCCATGCCTACCAAGGATCTTCAGCGTTGGAACCAGGATGGCGACAACATGAAGCAGCAGCTGGAAGCTGCCGGTTACGAAGTGGATCTGCAGTATGCCGCTAACGATGTGCAGCAGCAGCTGAACCAGGTTACCAACATGATCAACAGCGGCTGCAAGGTCGTTGTTATCGCTGCTATCGAAGGCTCCTCCCTGGGCTCTGCCCTGGATCTGGCCAAGGAACAGGGTGTCACCGTCAT
Organism: uncultured Clostridia bacterium; assembly: GCA_937886445.1. Classification (GTDB taxonomy): domain Bacteria; phylum Bacillota; class Clostridia; order Christensenellales; family Aristaeellaceae; genus ZC3RG03. Next base: position 14,437 of record CALGBY010000034.1, read on the forward strand.
CGCTTATGACCGTCTTCTGATGGAATCTGACGCTGTTTCCTACTATGCCACCTTTGATAACTACATGGTCGGCACCATTCAGGGCCAGTACATCGAAGAAAAGCTGGATCTGAAAAACGCTGAAGGCCCCTTCGTTATCGAAATCACCGCCGGCGACCCCGGTGACAACAACGCCTTCTTCTTCTACAATGGCGCTGTTGACGTGCTGAAGCCCTACATCGATGCCGGCAAAGTCATCGTGAAGTCCGAACAGATCGCTTTCGAAGCTGTTGCCACTCCCGGTTGGAAGACCGAAACCGCTCAGGCCCGTGCCGAGAGCATCATCGGTTCCTTCTATGCTGATGGCTCCAACATCGATGCCTGGCTGTGCTCCAACGACTCCACCGCTCTGGGCGTGACCAACGCTCTGGAAGCCCTGTATGATGGCGAATGGCCCATCATCACCGGTCAGGACTGCGACATCGCCAACACCAAGAACATGATCGCCGGCAAGCAGAGCATGTCCATCTTCAAGGACACCCGTACTCTGGCTGCCCAGACCGTGAAGATGATCGGTCAGATCCTCAACGGCGAGACTGTTGACGTGAACAGCACCTACAATAACAACGTGATGGAAGTTCCTTCCTTCCTGTGCGCTCCCGTGTTCGCTGATGTGAACAACTATGTTGACCTGCTGATCAACTCCGGCTACTACACCGCTGACCAGCTCCAGTAATCAAGTGACCTGACAGGGCGCGGGCGGGCTTCTGCCCGTCCGCGCCCCTTTTTATTTCTTATTTATTTTTCCATCTGAAGGAAAAACCGGAGGGATGATATGGCGAATATTCTGCTTGAGATGAGGAATATCACAAAAACATTTCCGGGTGTCAAGGCACTCGATAATGTGAATTTTCAGGTGGAAGAAGGCGAGATCCATGCTCTCGTAGGTGAGAACGGTGCCGGAAAATCCACACTGATGAAGGTGCTGAGCGGCATCCACGCCTACGGTTCCTATGAAGGCGATGTCCTTTATAACGGGCAGGTTTGCAAGTTTTCCAACATCAAGGATTCCGAGAAACTCGGGATCGTCATTATCCATCAGGAACTGGCGCTGGTGCCGGAGCTGACCATCGGCGAAAACATGTTCCTGGGCAATGAACGCGGAAGCAAGTTTGCAATCAACTGGAACCAGACTTACGCGGAAGCGGATAAGTATCTGAGAATGGTAGGCCTGGAGGAAAGCTCCAAGACTCAGGTCAAGGATATCGGTACAGGTAAACAGCAATTGGTAGAGATCGCCAAGGCACTTGCCAAGAACGCGAAGCTGCTGATACTGGATGAACCGACATCCTCATTGAACGAGGAAGATTCCCGCGCGCTGCTGGACCTGATGCTCAGCTTCAAGAAACAGGGAATGACGATGATCATCATTACCCATAAGCTGAACGAGGTCGCATATGTCGCGGATAAGATAACCGTGCTTCGTGACGGCACCACCATCGAGACCATCGATAACGATGCGGAGCATGTGAGCGAAGACAGGATCATCAAGGGCATGGTAGGCCGTGAGATCACCAACCGTTTCCCCAAGCGCGAAAATGTTGAGATCGGCGATGTGGAAATGGAAGTGAAGAACTGGACGGTGCATCATCCCCTGTATCCCGAGCGTAAGGTGGTGGACAATGTGTCCATGTATGTACGCAAGGGTGAGGTCGTGGGCATTTACGGATTGATGGGTGCCGGCCGTACCGAACTGTGCATGAGCATTTTCGGGCATACTTACGGCACCGGTTTCTCCGGCTCTCTGTTCCTGAACGGGCAGCAGGTGAAGCTGCGTAACGGCGCCGCCGATGCTATCAAACACAAGATCGCCTATGTCACCGAAGACCGTAAGGGCAACGGACTTGTGCTTTCGCAGTCCATTAAGGTAAATACATCTTTGGCCAATCTGGAAGCCATTTCCACCGGCACTGTCATTGACAGTGATAAGGAATATGCTGTGGCCGAGGAATACCGTGAAAAACTAAAGACCAAGACCCCTTCTGTAGAGCAGCTGGTGGGCAACCTCTCCGGCGGCAACCAGCAGAAGGTGCTGCTGGCCAAGTGGATGTTCACTGAGCCCGACGTGCTGATGATGGATGAACCCACCAGAGGTATCGACGTAGGTGCTAAGTATGAGATCTATTGCATCATAAACGATCTGGCCGCTGCCGGCAAGAGCGTTATCCTGGTTTCCTCCGAATTGCCGGAGGTGCTGGGTATGAGTGACCGCATCTATATTATGAATGAAGGAAGGTTCGTCGGTGAGATGAGATCTGAGGATGCCACTCAGGAGAACATCATGGCGGCGATCATCCGTTCAGGAAAGGGGATGCAGCAATGAGTGAGCAAATGAAATCTGCCCCGAGAAAAATCAATGTGGGCGCGTTTTTCCGCAAGTACACCATGGTTCTGGCTCTGGTGGCTGTTACGCTGGTGTTTAGCCTGTGGGACGGTAAAGAGGGCCTGATCCTGACCCCCATGAACATCTGGTCTCTTATCTCCACCAACTCCTACGTGATCATTTTGGCCACCGGTATGCTGCTGTGCATATTGACCGGCGGCAACATCGATCTGTCTGTCGGTTCTCTGGTGTGCCTGGCCGGCGCCGTAGGCTGCGTAATGATGGCGGCGGGCGTGAGCCCGTGGATCGCCGTGCTGGTGATGCTGGTTGTTGGCCTCGCGGCAGGCCTGTTCCAGGGCTTCTGGATCTCCAAGCTGCGTGTTCCGGCTTTTATCGCCACGCTGGCCGGTATGTATGCCTTCCGCGGTGTGGCCAGCATCCTGCTCAACGGTCTGCGCGTGGACGCGAAGGATGAAGTATTTCTTCAGTTCTTCGGTGACGGAAAGACCAGCGTTATCCCCGATTTCATCCGCAACGCGCTTGGCGGCATGAATGATTTCTTCAGCAAGGAAAACACCTTCCTTGTTGATCTGATCGGCAAGAACGGCCAGGTGGAAAAGTTTAATCTGACCTGCCTTGTCATCGGTGTCGCGGCTGCCCTGATCTTTATCATCGTAAAGATCATCAATATCGCCAAGCAGAAAAAGCTGAAGATCAAGGTATCTCTTGTGGAGCAGATCATCACCATGGTCGCTGTATCCGCGCTGCTCATCTGGGTATGCTTCAAGTTGGCCTGCTACGGCAGAGGCTTCCCCATGATCCTCATCTGGATCGGACTGGTCATCGGTATTTATGCCTATGTGACCAACAAGACCGCCATGGGTCGTTATCTGTACGCTGTGGGCGGCAACGAAAAAGCCACCGCCCTTTCCGGCGTAAAGACCCGCAATGTGTACTGGTTCGCCTATGCCAACATGGGACTGCTGGCCGGTCTGGCCGGTGTTCTGACTGTTGCCCGCGGCAAGGGAATCGACCCGACCATCGGTGACAGCTATGAAATGGATGCCATCGCGGCCTGCTTTATCGGCGGTGCTTCCGCTTACGGCGGCACCGGCAAGGTATCCGGTATGATCATCGGTGCTTTGCTGATGGGTGTCATCAACAAAGGTATGACCATCGTCGGCGTGGACGCAAACTTCCAGAAGGTCGTCAAGGGCCTTGTACTGCTGATCGCCGTTATGTTTGACGTTCTGTCCAAACGGCAGAAACGATAAGCGGGAGGGAGCGATACGATGAATAATAAATCCTTTCTGTCTGTACTGAAAAAGAATACCATGCTCATCGTGCTGGTCGTGGTGTATATCGCCTTTGTGATCATCACGAAGGGCAGTATCTTTGAACCGGGTAACTTCACTTCCCTGATCGACCAGAATGCTTATGTGTACATTCTGGGCGCGGGTATGCTGATGTGCATGCTTACCGGCGGCAATATCGACCTGAGCTGCGGCTCCGTTGTGTGCGTGCTGGGTGCTCTGGGCGGTGTGTTCATGACCAGCTGGGGCATCAATACCGGCGTTTCCATCCTGCTGCTGCTGGGCTGCGGTATCGCGTACGGTGCTCTGCTGGGCTTCCTGATCGCGTATGTGCATATTCCGCCATGGATCGCCACCCTGGCCGGCTATCTGGCCTTCCGCGGGCTGGGCACTGTCATCCTGATGAAATTCTCATCCACATCCTCCATCCCGATCCCTGCTGAATTCTGCAATGTGTTCAGCGGACGTGTCTTCGCTACGGAGAAGGGTGTGTTCAACTGGGTATGCTTCGGCGCCGGGATCGTGGCTGCTATGCTGATCATCTTCCTCGCTCTCCGCAACCGTATGAGCCGCAAGAGCAAGGGCTATGAGCTGGAGCCCATGTATCTGACCGTTCTCAAGTGTGTTCTGGAGTGCGGTGCCATCATTCTGGTGATGACCAAGCTGGCGCTGGACGGCGGTATCCCCACTGTTCTGCTGTGGGTAGTGGGCATCATCGTGATCTACGGCTTTATCACTTCCAAGACCACCATCGGCCGCCACTTTTATGTGGTGGGCGGCAACATTGAGGCCGCGCGCCTGTCCGGCGTAAACACCCGCCGGATCATGTTCCTGGCCTATCTGAACATGGCGGTTCTGACCGCCATCACCACCATGACCGTTACCGCCCGTTTCACCAATGTGTATGCCGATGTGGGCAAGAACTATGAAATGGACGCCATTTCCGCCTGCGTTGTGGGCGGCGTATCCGCCAGCGGCGGCGCCGGAACGGTGCTGGGTATGGTGATCGGAGCCACGCTCATCGGTATCATCAACCTGGGCATGAGTCTGGTATCTCTGGATATGAACTACCAGCGTATCATCAAGGGATTCGTGCTTCTCGGTGCTGTGGTATTTGACATCCTGACCAAGAAACGCGAGAAGTAACCGGATTTTTGATCATTTTGATCCCGTGACCTTTGCGTCACGGGATTTATTCAAAACAGGAGAAAAAGTATGAACAGTAAAAAAGCACGCTCCGGGCTTTACGGTATTGTTTCCGCCTTTATGTTTTTCACTGCGTATGATCTTTTCAAAGGGAGAAATGACCCGGAATCCACCATGCCGATGGGACTGCTGATCGCCTTCATGATCTTCTTTGCGCTGGCGGGAGTGGGACTGTTGATTTTCGCGATCCGTCTGTGGGTGCATTCCGGTGATGAGGATAAGGAAAAGGAAGCGGAAAACAAGCTGAGATGATCATGCCGCCCCGGGTACAGGGAGCATAATGTACAGGAGGAGAGACACAGTTGACGGAGAATTCATACCTGTCGGAGCTGGACGGCATTTACGCCGTTTACCGGCGGGATCTGGAGGAATGCGCGCGCAAACAAAAGCCGGCGGCCGGTCTGTTCGGTGTGGGGCATTCCATCAAGGATGACGCCTGTCATGACCGTTTTGATGAGGCAGTTAAAAGCTTTGCGGAAAAAGCGGCAGGGGAGGCCACGTCCGGGGAAGCGCGTGAGATCATCCGCCGCCTGTACACTGAGACGGACGGCAAGGATTATCCGCTCAGCGCCGTATGGATGATGATCGCCGCAGAACGCCATATCCTGCTTTTGATCCCTTCTCTTACGGAGGAAGATGCCGCGGAGCTTTATGCCGGGTACGCAAGGCGATACAAAAGATGGAACCGCCTTCCCGCACAGAAGGAGGTCTGTGCCGCTCTTCGAAAACAGGCAAAGCAGCGTAAATAACGGGTCCTGGCGGAACGGTTTGCTTCGAATTTGCTGATTGACACGATGCGCGTACGCGGTATATAATATTTTTCAGAAGATCCGCTGACGAAAATGTAGCCATATGTTACGGTGATTCGTATATATAGTTGCCGCAGGAAAACAGCGGAAAATGATGAAAGGAGACACGATCATGGAAGAGAACAAAATGCCCATTGCCGATGAGATGCTGGACGAGGTAGCCGGAGGAGCCGGAAAGAACTACAAGTACTATACCGCTTACAAAGTGATAAAGGGTGATAACCTAACCAAGATCGCGCGTGAATTCGGAGTAACTCCGGATGAGATCCAGCAATGGAACAAAGAAAAGATCAAGAACAAGAATCATATCGAGGTGGGCTGGGTACTGATCATTTACACTAATATTCCGCAGTAAGCCGTATCAGCACAAGCTTTTCACTCCCCCGGGCAATGTGCCGGGGGAGCACTTTTAAAAATCCGGTACATAATATCATCAGAAGATCCTCTGACGAAAATGCCGCCATACGTTACGGCAAGTCGTATATACAGCTGTAGCGGAAAAACAGCGGAAAAGGATGAAAGGAGACATTGTCATGGAAGAGAACAGAATGCCTGTTGCCGATGAGATGCTGGATGAGACAGCCGGAGGAGACATAAGGAGCTATAAGTATGATGTTCTTTAAACGGTGAAAGAAAATGATACCCTTGGCATGATCGCCCGTCATTTCGAAGTATTTCCCGCGAAAATCATCAATTGGAACAGGGAAAAGATCAGAAATCCGAATCATCTCGAAGCGGGCATGGAGCTGATCATTCACACCAATGTTCCGCAGTAAGCCGTATCGGCATAAGCTTTTCACTCCCTCGTGCACATTGCGCCGGGGGAGCGCTTTTTTGTGAAAAATTCGGTATTCCTTTTGCATTTTTGTATACATGCTATTGCGATATCGCTTTGCGGAGAGTAAAATGTACACCATATTCCGCAAGTAATGGAGGTTTTTGCGATGAAGCCGTATGCCGAAATGACAGTAGAAGAACTTACCCGGGAGCATGCGCAGCTGAAGGCGAAGTATAAAGCCATTCAGGCGCTTGAATTGCGTTTGGATATGAGCAGAGGAAAGCCCTGTCAGGAGCAGCTGGACCTTTCCATGGGCATGATGGATGTTCTGCCCTCCACCTCCGACCTGACCTGTGATGACGGTACCGACTGCCGCAACTACGGGCAGCTTACCGGTATTCAGGAGGCGCGTGAGCTGCTGGGCGATATGATGGAGAACAACCCCAAGGACATCATCATTTACGGCAACTCCTCTCTGAATGTGATGTTCGATACCATCAGCCGTGCCTGGACGCACGGGATCATGGGAAATACACCGTGGTGCCGCCTGCCTGAAGTGAGATTTCTCTGCCCGGTGCCCGGCTATGACCGTCACTTCGCGATCACGGAATATTTCGGGATCAAAATGATCCCCGTAAAAATGACAGATAACGGTCCGGATATGGATACGGTGGAAAATCTGGTAAAGGAAGACGATTCCATTAAGGGCATCTGGTGCGTACCTAAGTATGCCAATCCCTCCGGCGTAAGCTATTCAGATGAAACGGTGCGCCGTTTTGCGCGCCTGCAGCCTGCCGCTCCGGATTTCAGGATCTTCTGGGACAATGCCTACGGCATGCACCATCTGTATGATGACAAGCAGGATTACCTGATCGAGATCCTGGCGGAATGCAAGCGCGCCGGCAACCCGGATCTGGTATACAAGTTTGCCTCCACCTCCAAGATCACCTTCCCCGGCAGCGGCATTGCGGCGCTTGCGACCAGCCCCAACAACATGGAGGATTTTCTCAGCCATCTGCGCCACCAGACCATCGGTCATGATAAGGTGAACCAGCTGCGCCATGTGCGCTTCTTCGGCGATATCCACGGCATGGTAGAGCATATGAGAAAGCACGCGAATATCATTCGTCCCAAGTTTGAGACCGTTGAAAGGGTGCTGGAGGAAAATCTGGGCGGTCTGGGGATCGGTACCTGGACAAAACCGCTGGGCGGATACTTTATCGGCTTTGAGAGCCTGCCCGGCTGCGCGAAGGATATCGTGGCGCGCGCCAAAAAAGCGGGTGTGGTGATGACGAACGCCGGCGCTACCTGGCCGTACGGCAAGGATCCGCAGGATTCCTCCATCCGCATCGCGCCTACCTATCCCAGCCTGCAGGATCTTACCCAGGCGATGGAGCTTTTCTGCCTGTGCGTACGCCTTTCAGCCACCAAGAAACTGATCGCCGAAAAACAGGCGCAGTAAACATATCTCCCTCCAAAAAACAGCTGTGCTGCGGAATGTTCTCCTGCAGCACAGCTGTTTTTATGCCTTAACGGGGTTCATTTTGCCGGATGAGATGAACGGTATACAGCCGGTGTCATTTTTCCAGTTCTTTGATAAAAGCAAGGATCTTATGTGTTCCGTTCGCGGCGGGGTTCTGCTTAAGCTTCTCCGTCAGGGTATCACGGCACGCATATACATCTTTGAGCGCTTTTGTCATGCTTTCTCTGTTCATGTTTTCCTGAAGCAGCACTTTGCACAGGCCGCGCTTTTCAAAGCTTTGCGCGTTCAGTATCTGGTCTCCGCGGCTGGCACCCTTGGGATAGGGAACCAGCAGCATAGGCTTATACAGCGCGGCGAACTCGCACAGGGAATTGCTTCCGGCACGGGAAAGCACAAGATCCGCTGCCGCCATCAGATGGGGCAGCTCATCGCTTACGAATTCAAACTGCACATACCCTTTCTTTCCGTTCAGGCCGGTATCCAGATTGCCCTTTCCGGCAATGTGGATGATATCCATTTCGGGAAGAAGATCATCAAGACATTCGCGCAGGCAGCTGTTTACGCTCTGCGCGCCCAGGCTGCCGCCCATCATCATCAGTACGGGCTTCTTTCCGTCAAATCCGCAGATCTCCAGCCCCTTCGCCTTATCACCGGAAAACAGGCTGTCGCGCAGCGGCGTGCCGGTGCATATCGCCTTTTTCCCCAGCGCCTCCGCGCATTCGGGAAAGGTGGTGGCGATTTTTTTCGCGAATTTTGAGCATATCTTATTGGCAAGCCCGGGGGTAAGATCGCTTTCGTGGCACAGGGTGGGCACCTTATGCAGCCAGGCTCCCGCTACCACCGGAACGGATACGAAGCCGCCCTTGGAAAAGCATACATCGGGCTTCAGCTTGCGCATCAGCGCGGAGGATTGAAACGCTCCCGCGATAACGCGGAAAGGATCGGTAAAATTCTTCCAGTCATGGTAACGGCGCAGCTTTCCGCTTTTTACTGTATGATAAGTTACGCCGGGTACATTCATGATCTGATGCTCAATTCCGTCCGCCGTGCCGATATAGTGTACATCATAGCCTTCCTTCAGCAAATACGGAAGAATGGCAAGGTTGGGTGAAACATGTCCGGCGGTACCGCCGCCGGTAAGTACAATGCGTTTCATTCTGTTACCTCATACAGAGCCTGTAGCCGTATGCAAAAGGGCATACGGCTGCAGACCGGCTTTGTTTATCAGGCGCGAAGCTCTGCGCCGAACTTTTCGCTGCTTACCTTGAGCGCCTTGTTCATCAGGCCGTTGATCTCATCCTCGGTAAGGGTGTGATCCTCAGCGCGGAACTGCAGAGAGAAGGCAACGCTCTTTTTGCCCTCGCCGACCTGCGCGCCGCGGAAAACATCAAACATGCGAATGCTTTCGATCAGCCTGCCGCAGGCCTTTTCAATGGCTGTCATCACGGGGCCTACCGGCTGGCCGTCTTCCATCACAAGCGCGATATCACGGCTTACGGCGGGGAAGCGGGCAATGCTCTTTACCGTGCTCATAGGTTCGCTTGCGGCAAACAGCATCGGAAGATCGATCTCCGCAATGTACACACGGGAGGAAATGTCAAAGTTGCGGGCGGTGTCGGGATGCAATTCGCCTACTGTGGCCAGTACCTGATCCCCCAGCATCAGCTTTGCCTGACGGCCGGGATGCAGGTATTTTTCAGAAGAAGGCAGGATCTCCGCGCGCAGACCTTCGCGGGCGATCAGCCCCTCCGCGATCGTACGCAGCGCGTAGAAATCCGCTCCGCGCCCCCAGCATGCCAGCGCGAGCAGGCCGGTCTGCACGGGCAGCCCCTCATCGGTCTTCGCTTTTCCGTCAAACACATCGCCCAGCTCGTAGATCCTTCCGTCCTCGTTGCCGCCGTTCAGGTTGGTGGAAACGGTTTTGAGCAGACCGGGAAGCAGGGTAGTGCGCATATACTGAGTGTCCTCACCCAGCGGGTTGCGTACGACAACGCAGTTCAGACGGGGATCCTGTTCATCCAGATTGAGCAGCTCGATACTCCTGTGGCTGATGAAGGAGAAGGTCATCGTTTCATAGAAGCCGTTGCCGGTCAGATATTCCTGAACACGGTCGTGTGAACGCAGGGAGGCGTTCTTTCCGCCCATCGGAGTTTCTCCGCGCAGGCGGGTGGACGGGATCAGATCATAGCCCGCGTAACGCAGCACTTCCTCGCAGATATCGGCTTCCTGCTCGATATCCTGGCGGAAGAGAGGCGCGGTCACATGCATCTCATCGCCATTCAGCGTGACATTGAAGAGAAGCTTTTCAAGAATGCTCTTCATTTTTTCGGGAGCCACATCCACACCGGCACGGTGACTGATGCGCTTGCAGGAAACAGTGAGCTGAGCGGGACGGATGGGGGAAGGATACAGATCGATGCAGCCGGGAACGATATCGCCGGCGTCCAGCTCGTTCACCATCTGGCAGGCGCGCAGAAGCGCGTCCATCACTGTAGCGGGAGATACTCCGCGCTCAAAGCGGCCGCTGCTCTCGGTACGGATGCCCATCGCACGGCTGGTAAGGCGGATGCAGGTACGGTCAAAGCTGGCACACTCAAACAGGATCGTTTTCGTTCCTTCGGTGATCTCGCTTTCTTCACCGCCCATGATGCCCGCGAGCCCGGTGGGACCGTTTTCATCGCAGATGAGCAGCGCTCCGGTGGGCAGATCATGATGCTTGCCGTCCAGCGTGGTGATCGTTTCGCCCTTTTCGGCTTTGCGCACGATAATATGTCCGTTCTGCACCTTGGAAAGGTCAAACGCGTGCATGGGATGGCCGGTCTCAAGCATGACAAAATTGGTGATATCAACGATATTGTTGATGGAACGCATGCCGGCTGCGTGCAGGTAAGCTCTCATCCAGGCGGGAGAGGGGGCCACACGCACATTCTTTACGATCTTCGCGGCGTAACGGGGGCAGAGCTCAAAATCCGTCACATCCACCTTCGCGTATTCCGCGATATCTCCGTCGGCTTCCTTTACGGTGATCTCAGGCAGCTTCAGCTCCGTGCCCATCGCGGCCGCGGTCTCACGCGCGATCCCCCAGGTGCACAGACAATCCGGACGGTTGGCCAGGATTTCAAAGTCCACCACGGTATCATCCAGCCCGAAAATGCCGGCGACGGGGGTGCCGGGAAGATATTCCTCGTTGAAAATGAGCAGGCCTGCGTCTCCCACGGAAGGATACAGTTCTGTGGGAACGCCGATCTCAGGACCGGAGCAGAGCATACCGAAGCTTTCCACACCGCGCAGCTTGCCCTTCTTGATGGTGCCGCCGGCCAGCTCGGCGCCGATTTTCGCTACCGGCACCAGTATGCCTTCCTTTACATTGGGTGCGCCGCACACGATCTGAAGCGGTTCGGCCTCTCCGGCGTCCACCGTGCACACATGCAGATGATCGCTGTCCGGATGGGGAACGCAGGTGAGCACCCTGCCCACTACCACCTTTTCAAGGTGGCTGCCCATGTACTCGGTGCCTTCAACGCCGGTACCGGTCATGATCATACGGCTTTCATATTCTTCGGCGGATACAGGGATATCCGCGTACTTTTTGATCCAGTTCATTGATACTTTCATCTGTAATCCCTCCTTCAGCGGAACTGACGCAGGAAGCGCAGGTCTCCCTCGTAAAGTAGACGCAGGTCCTTGATGCCGTAGCGCAGCATGGTGATACGCTCAAGGCCGATGCCGAAGGCAAAGCCGGAGTACACCTTGCTGTCCAGTCCGCACATTTCCAGTACCTTCGGGTTGACCATGCCGCAGCCCAGCACCTCGATCCATCCGGTGCCCTTGCATACTCTGCAGCCCTTGCCGTGGCAGTTGAAGCAGGTAAGGTCCACCTCGGCGGAGGGCTCGGTGAAGGGGAAGAAGGAGGGGCGGAAGCGCGTTTCGATATCATTGCCGTAAAGGCGCTTGGCGAAGGCATCCAGCGTGCCGCGCAGATCGCCCATCGTTACATCCTTATCGATCACAAGACCTTCCATCTGATGGAACACAGGGCTGTGTGTCGCGTCCATTTCATCAGCACGGAACACGCGGCCCGGGCAGATGATGCGGATAGGCGGCTTGCGGCTCAGCATCGTGCGCGCCTGTACGGGGGAGGTATGGGTGCGCAGTACGATGTTGTCATCTACATAGAAGGTATCCTGCGCGTCACGGGCGGGATGATTTTTGGGCAGGTTCAGCAGTTCGAAATTGTAATGGTCAAGTTCGATCTGCGGGCCCTCCACCACATCAAAGCCCATGGAGGTGAAGCAATCCATTACCTGATTGAGCACGGCGTTGATGGGGTGTACGGCGCCCTCCGCGGGCAGATCGCGCGGCTCGGTTACATCCAGAGCTTCTTTTTTCAGGCGGAGTTCCTTTTCCTTCTTTTCAAATACTTCTTTCCTGCTGTCGATCAGCGCGGTCAGCTTTTCCTTCGCGTCATTGATCAATTGTCCGGCGGCGGGACGCTCCTCGGCGCTCAGCTGGCCGAGCATGCGCAGAAGACCGCTCAGACTGCCCTTTTTTCCGACGATTTTTACCTTCAGATCCTCAAGCGCCTTTACGCTGTCCAGCTGCGCCAGCTCTTCAGCGGTGCGCTTCGCGATCTCATCCAGGCTTTCCCTGATCCCCATAATGATCCTCCTTTTGTTGATTCGGTGCGGTATCCATAAAAAAACGCCCGTGCAAAGCACGGGGCGTGATCATACGCTGTACCACCCATTTTCGGCCCTTTCCGGAAAAAGAACCCTTATTTCCCCTTAACGCGGGTATACGGCGGAAACTACAGGAACGCTGCCGTTCTTTTATCTCCGCGGCTCCGGAGCGAATTGCCCTCACACGCCCGGGAAAGTTTTCAGCCGGTGGCTTTCCCTCTCTTTTGGCGCGGTGAACGGGGGCTTTGTTCTCCTTCACGGCCACGGGAAGGATTATAGCAGAAAACACTTACTGTGTCAAGCACGGCAAATGCGGCGATTTGCGTAAAAACAATGCTGAGAACGGCTTCAAAATCGCGATGACCCATTGCGCCGAACGGCATTTTGTGGTACGCTTTGCACGAATACCAAAGGATGAGAGGACAGAAGCATGAACGGAAAGGAAGCACTGCGTGTTCAGCTTGAAGGTTATGTTCCCTGCAATGAACAGGAAGAAAAGGACCGGGCTGCAATGCTCTCGCTGCTGGATGCCGACAATGTATTTACGAGAGAAAACACGCTCTGTCATTTCACAGCTTCCTCGTGGACTGTTAACCGGGAGCATACGAAGGTGCTGATGGTATATCACAATATTTATCACAGCTGGAGCTGGACCGGCGGGCACGCGGACGGCGATGAGGATCTGCTCGCGGTGGCCATACGGGAAGCCGGGGAGGAGAGCGGGATCAGACATCTTGTTCCTGTAAGCAGCGAGCCGTTTTCCGTAGAGGTCCTGACCGTGGACGGGCATGAAAAACGGGGCCGGTATGTTTCAAGTCATCTGCACCTGAATGTGACCTATCTGCTTGAGGCGGATGAAAGAGACGCGCTTCGTATATGCCCCGGGGAAAACAGCGGTGTGGCCTGGTTTACGCTTTCCGAGGCACTTGAAAAGTGCTCGGAGCCGTGGATGATCCAAAGGATATACAGTAAGCTGAACAAAAAACTGGAAAATCTGTAAAAGGAGAATGATCACATGGAAATGAATGATGTGAACGAAAAAAGCTTTCCTCCCTACGCGGAGGAACTGGTAAAGCGCGCGCTGGAGGAAGGCGCCGTAAGCGCCAAACCGTTTGATATTTCCGATATCTGCTTTGACAGCCGTGTGTTGATGAAATGCATGTACGGCTGCCCGGACTGGGGAAAGGGGCTTACCTGCCCCAGCCGCCCCGGCAACCCCACAATGGCCGAGTGGCGCGAGATGCTTGAAAGGTACCGCTGGGGCATCGTGATCCATGCCCATGACAAGGCGACCACGCAGCGCGTAAGCTTTCTTCTGGAGGGCGAAGCATTCCGCAAGGGATATTATTTCGCGTTTTCCATGAGCGACTGTGCTTTGTGCAAGGAATGCGCGGGGTACAAAGGCGGTGAATGCCGCAATGTACACAAGGCGCGACCGGCCTTCCATTCTGTCGGTATCGATGTTTTCAAAACGGTGAGACAGATGGGCTTCAGGATCGATCCGCTGGCCGATCAGGATAACGAGGAGCAGAACTGGTACGCGGCACTTTGGGTGGAATGAAAAAAGCCGGGAAGACCGGCAGTACGGTAACGCGCGGGCGCGGCGGAAAGATCCGCCGCGCCCGCGCGCTTTTTGCAAAATGAGGTCATTTGATTTTTTCAAACACAGGCATATAATCCACAGGAGCCTGTACGGTCACTGTTTTTCTGCCTTCGAAAAGCTCACCGGTAGAGGTCAGCTTCCATTCACCGCGGGGCAGATAGACCGTTCTTTCAAAGCAGTTATACTCAAAAACGGGCGCGCACAGGTATTTTGATCCGAACATGTACTGATCATAGGTCTCCCAGCATTTTTTGTCCTCCGGGAATTCATAGAACATGGCGCGCAGCAGGGGAGAACCGTTATCTGCTGCTTCTTTGTACAGATCGCGGATATAGTCATGCATGGCGATGCGGATATCATAGTATTTTTTCATGATCCGGTAGTTATCCTCGCCATAGCTCCAAAGCTCGTTGCTCTGGCCGGTATGCAGGTAACCGCCGCCCCAGTCTCTGTCATCCAGCGCAGGGATATCATAGGGGCCGCGGTCTCCGTGCATGCGGAGGACAGCGGAATAGACGGCAAACTGATACCAGCGGATCAGCAATTGACGGAATACGGGGTCGTTCACATCATTGGTCATGAAGCCGCCGATATCGGTGGTCCACCACGGAATGCCCGCAAGACCCATGTTGAGACCGCACTGAAGCTGATCGCGGAAGGCAGTGAAGGTGGAGGGGACATCACCGGACCAGATCACATTGCCGTACTTCTGGCTGCCGGCCCAGCCGCAGCGAAGCAGGTTGACAGGCGTTTTATCGCCGTACATTTCCTTCATCGGCTCATAGAACGCTCTTGAAAACATCTGAGGATAGAGGTTTGAGCAGGAGAGAGCGGGACCGGCCTGATAACGGTAGTTGTCAAAATCATATACGCCGAGATCAGGCTCCGAGTTATCCAGCCAGAAGCCGTCGATCCCCAGGTCCATATAATTCTGTTTGCATTTCTCAAAAACATATTTCCGCGTTTCGGGATTGAAAGGATCGATCTCCACGCAGTCTCCCTGATAATCGTAGGTCTGCGCCGCGCCGCGTTCGGTGCGCATGAGCAGCCCCCGCTCCTGCATGGGGTAGAAATTTTCACTGCGCCTGTCCACGCTGGGCCATACGCTCACGATCACACGGATGCCCATGCTGTGCAGTTCGTCTGTCATGGCTTTGGGATCCGGCCAGTAGGTGCGGTCAAACTTCCAGTCGCCCTGCACGGGCCAGTGGAAGAAATCGATCACGATCTGATCGATATGGATGCCTTCATCGCGGTATTTTCTCGCCACCTCCAGCACCTCCGCCTGCGTGCGGTAGCGCAGTTTGCACTGCCACAGCCCCATCAGCTCCTCCGGGAACATGGGGGCGCGGCCGGTCACGGCCGTATAGCTCTCGAGCAGCGCTTTGGGCTTGCCGGCGGCTGAGATCCAGTAATCCATCCTCCGGGTGCTTTCGGCTGTCCACTCTGTCAGGTTATTGCCGAATACCGCGCTTCCTACGGCCGGCTCATTCCACAGAAAACCGTAGCCGAGGGAGGATACAAGGAAGGGCACGGTGATCTGGCTGTTGCGCTGCGCCAGCTCCAGTGTGCAGCCCTTCAGATCGGTACACTGCTGCTGATACTGCCCCATACCGAACAGCTTCTCGTTTTCATTGCTTTCAAAACGCACCTTCAGGCGGTAATCGGACGCTCCGCGCAGCCCCTTCCACTCGCGGTTGACGATCTTGAGACAGCGGCTTTCTTCAGACAGGGTGCCGCCGTAGCTGCGGTAATACTCCCGGAGGATCGTTTTGCCGTTCTTCGAGAAGGTGATCACACCGGCAAAGTTGACTGTGGCGCGGATCTGCCCGTTTTCGATATATGCCGCGGGCGTTTTCTGCTCTCCCCAGCCTTCGTTGACCGTGTCCTCATAAAAGCCGATCACCGCCCTGCGGGACGGCACCTTTTCCGTAAGCGCGCGGTCTCCCGCCGGCATTTCCCCGTCCAGCCACGCGCGAACACGCAGGGCATCCTTTCCCCAGGGCTCAATACGCAGCGTTTCCCCGCCGTGATAAGCAAGCAGAGCGTTACCGTTCTTTTCAAAATGCATAAGGAAGGACCTCCTCTTTTTTCACTGAATGAATTATATCAGAAAATCCGTCTTTACTCAACCGGATCCGCGCAATAAAATGGGAGAAAATCACACGAAAATGCTTGAACGGAATGTTTTTTTGTGGTATTCTTTCTGTATATTCGTTTTGCGCGTGCAAAGACGGACGCGCGGGGCGGAGTGTTAAGGAGATGAGCGTATGAAGGAATACAAACCGTCCGAGATCGAGCCCAAGTGGCAAAAGTATTGGAAGGAACACGAAACCTTTAAGACCGATGTATGGGATTTTTCAAAGCCGAAATTTTACGCGCTGGATATGTTTCCCTATCCCTCCGGTGTAGGTCTGCATGCAGGTCATCCGGAAGGCTACACCGCTACCGATATCGTAAGCCGTATGAAGCGTATGCAGGGCTATAATGTGCTGCATCCCATGGGATACGATTCCTTCGGCCTGCCCGCTGAACAGTATGCCATCAGCACCGGCAATCATCCGGACGGCTTTACGCAGAAAAATATCGCCACTTTTTCAAAACAGCTCAATGAACTGGGCTTTGACTATGACTGGAGCAAGATGCTTGCCACATCCGATCCCAAGTTCTACCGCTGGACGCAGTGGATCTTCAAACAGCTGTTTTTGGACGGCTATGCCCGCTGCGTGGACATGCCCGTCAACTGGTGTGAGGAACTGGGCACCGTGCTTTCCAACGATGAGGTGATCGACGGAAAATCCGAACGCGGCGGCTATCCCGTTGTGCGCAAGAACATGAAGCAGTGGGTGATCGACCAGCCCGCGTTTGCCGAAAAGCTGCTGGAGGGTCTGGAGGAGATCGACTGGCCCGAATCCACCAAGGATATGCAGCGGCACTGGATCGGCAAATCCACCGGTGTTGAAGTAAAATTCAATATCGTGGGCGGCGGCGAGTTTTCCATCTTCACCACCTGCATCGAGACCATCTACGGCATCACCTTCATGGTGCTGGCACCGGACGGGCAGCTCGTGCAGGATCTGATGCCCAGGATCAAAAATCAGGAAGAAGTGAAGGCCTATATCGAGGAAGCCAAAAAGAAGAGCGATATGGACCGTACCGAGCTCAACAAGGGAAAGACCGGCTGCCGTCTTGAGGGCGTAAAGTGCATCAACCCCGTGAACGGCAAGGAAGCCGAGCTGTTTATCGGCGACTTTGTACTGGCTTCCTACGGTACCGGCGCCGTGATGGCCGTGCCTGCTCATGACCAGCGCGACTGGGAGTATGCTCAGGTGCATGATATCCCGCTCATTCAGGTCATTGAGGACAGTGAAAAGAGCGTAAAGGCCGATATCTCCGCCCATGCCTTTGAAAAGGGTGATTATCTCGGGAAGGGCTGCCGCCTGATCAACAGCGCCGAATTTACCGGCATGACGGTGGAGGAAGCCAAGGAGGCGATCACTCAGAAGCTTGAAAAGATGGGCGTTGCGAAACGCACCGTCAATTACCACTTCCGTGAGTGGATCTTTGCCCGTCAGCGTTACTGGGGAGAGCCGGTGCCTGTTGTACACACAGAGGACGGCGGTATCTACGCGCTGCCCGATGAGGAGCTGCCGCTCGTGCTTCCCGAGCTTGAGGATTATAAGTCCAAGGGCGGTAAGGCTCCCCTTGAAAACGCGACAGAGTGGGTGAAGTATGACAGGAACGGCGTAAAGGGCCGCCGCGAAACCAGCACGATGCCCGGCTCCGCCGGTTCCTCCTGGTACTTCATGCGCTATATCGATCCCGATAACGAGCAGCAGTTTGCCAATTACGAGCTGCTCAGGCACTGGCTGCCGGTAGACCTCTACATCGGCGGCTCGGAGCACGCGGTGGGGCATCTGATGTACGCCCGTATCTGGAACCGCTATCTGTATGACAAGGGGCTTTCTCCTGTAAAGGAACCCATCAAAAAGCTGGTCCATCAGGGAATGATCCTGGGTGAAAACGGCATTAAGATGGGCAAGCGCTTCCCTGAATTTGTGGTCAACCCCAGTGATATCGTGCGCGACTTCGGCGCGGATACCCTTCGCCTGTATGAAATGTTCATGGGGCCGCTCGAAGTGAGCAAGCCCTGGAGCAAGACCGGTGTGGAAGGCAGCCGCCGCTTCCTGAACCGCGTATGGAATTTCTTTACCGATCCCGAAAAGATCACGGGAGAGGCGGATCAGGAGCTTACCCGTCTGTATCACCAGACCGTGAAAAAGGTAACGGAGGATTTTGAACAGCTGGGCTTCAATACCGCCATCAGCCAGATGATGATCTTTGTGAACGCCTGCTACAAGAAGGGGACCTGCCCGAAGGCGTTCGCGGAGGGCTTTATCAAGATGCTGGCCTGTGTGTGCCCGCATATCGGTGAAGAGATCTGGCAGAGCTTTGGCTATGACAAGACCGTTGCCTACGAGAAGTGGCCCGAATTCAGTGCGGAGCTTGCCAGAGAGGATGAGATCGAGATCCCCGTGCAGATCAATGGCAAGGTGAAGGCTACTGTGAAGATCGGGCGTGAGGAAGAGCAGGAAAGCGTAAAAGACAAGGTGTGGAAGGAAAACGGCGTTCTCCGTGCCGCTGAAGGAAAAACAGTGGTGAAGGAGATCTATGTGAAGGGCCGTATCTACACCATCGTAGTAAAGTGATCCCGGATGACTTTATCACCTGTATTTGAAAGCGTCAGTGAACGCTGAATAGGCGGGGCTGCTGCAGAAAACAGATCTGCGGCAGCCCCGCTTTATATGAAGCCCCGGAAAAACAGTTATCATCTTCTGATGGCTTTTGAGAAGCGGGAGCTGTCTCAGAAGCGCGCGGGACCAAGAAAGTAAGGATTTATACGGGCGGCGTAAGAACGCTTGGTTTATCGCCGCGGGCATTCCGGCGGAGGTAAACGGAACGCGGCCCCTGCCGGAGGCAGCTTTTCAGGCCTTACGGTATTCAAACAAAAACGAGATTGTCTTTGACGGATCACCGGACTGCTGTTATAATAATCGTGTTATTTGATGATTTCTGTGTACATGGATCTATCATTTACTGAGTGGAGTATGCTATGAGCCTCTGTGAAAAAGCCGATATCCGTTATCGCGGCCCGTTTTCATACCGGTGGCTGCGTCTTTTTGCTTTACTCGCGCTGACCGCGAGCCAGCTGAGCGCCGTGATACTTGTCCTCGGTAAAGTAGCCGAGGCATTCGGAATGATGAACGGGCAGGAGATCTTTTCAGGGAAGACCGTGTTCAAGGTCATGATGGATCTGGGAGCCATTACGTTTCCGCTTATTTTGATCGCGAGCTTTTCCACTGTCATCAGGGACAGCAGAAACGCACCGAAGCTGATGCTGGGCTTCTTTTTGATGGCGCTTCTGACATACCTGTTTATTGTTATGATCGCGGAAGAACTGGTGATGAGCCTGCTGAAGACGCTGCCGGATATTCTGAACGAGATGGAGGGCTTTCGCGAAAATGAAGAAAACGCGCTGGCGGCGCTGATCAGATATTTCATGTCCGGAAGTGAAATGTCTGATCTGCTTTCCGAAGTTCATCTGCCCGGTCCCGTTTCGGAGCTTCTCGGTTCTCTGGGTGAAGAGGGGCTGACGGCTCTGCTGCCCGGAAATATGACGGCAGCAAGTCAGCTTACGGATGAAACCTCCGCTGTGGATATGGCCGGATGGCTCGCGCATTACATCTGTGTCGAGCTGCCGGGGGTGCTTAAGGAATCGGGAATCAGCCTGCAGGAACTGATCTCCGTCGCGGTCGTGAAGAGTTTTGTGCATCCCAGACTGAATATCAATATATTTGCGGACTTTTTCCTTTGCTCGGCCTCCTATTACTTTATTTGCTTCACGCCGCGTCGCCTGCGCGGCGGCAAGCTGCTTCTTTTCCGCTGCCTGTGCCTGATCCCGATCGCGTGGATGGTCGTGGGGACCGCGCTGAGCGGTATGATGCGCGCCGGGATGCTGGAACTGCCGCTCCGCCTGATCGCGATCCTGCCCAGCAGGAAGGCATCAGGTCTGCTGCTGTTCTTTGCCATGATACTGTATCTGAAATATCATGAGGCGGAATTCAGAGAGCAGGGAAAGGGCGGAGAAGAATTTGATTCATTTCTCAGTTCAAACCGGAACAGCTTTCGTTTTTCGGTATACATGTGCTTTGTGCTGGTCGTACTTTCGTTTGCGGACCGGCTGGTCGCCTTTCTGCCGCAAACCAGATACTGGAGCGCGGGTACCTCTGAAAAAATGTATCTGGCTGTGCCGTTTGTGCTGCTCTTCAGCTATAACCGCAAGCCGCGTTTCAAGGCACTGGATGTTTTCGTGCCGGTCTATTATGCAGCGCACTATCTGTTTATGCTGGCTTTGTGTATAGCGCTCCTCTACAGTGCCCCGGAATTCATTGCCGCGTTTTTTGCATGAGTGAGACGGGAATAAACGGAGCATGACATTCGTTATATATCTGCCGGAACAAATTTGTATGATACCGGCACTTTGAAAGGAGAGGATTAAAATGAAAAAAACCGTATGTATCCTGATCGCGTTACTACTGCTTTCAGGCTTCGCGCTTGCCGAAACGGAGATCGCCGTATCCGGAAGCGGTGAGGTGCTGATGAGCGCCGATACCTGTGTGATCACGCTGGGCGTGGAGGCCACCGACAGGGAGGTACTGAACGCGCAGAACACCGTAAATACCCGGATCGCTGCGATCATTGAGGCCCTTGGCGGGTACGGCATCGAAAAAGAAAACATCAATACCGCGTTTATCAGTGTGTACCCCCGCTATGATTATACCGAACAGGGAGAAGTGCTGAGCGCGAGCGCCACTTCAACACTTGCCATTCGCCTGAATGACCTGACAAAGGCGGGAGAGGTGATCGACATCGCTTTTTCCTGCGGCGCAAATACTTTGCAGAATGTACAGTTCCTCGCGTCTGATACCGGAGATGAGAAAGCGGCGGCACTTCGTGAAGCTGTAAATGACGCGCGCGCGAAGGCGGAGATCCTGGCGGACGCGGCAGGGCTTACAATAACAGGCATCAAAAGCATACAGGAAACAGGAGCCTATTCCCATACCGCGGGGATCTCCAATTTTTCCAAGGCCGCGGCTGCTGATGCAATAGAGGAAGCGACCGGCGCGCCTACGCTGGTGCAGGCGGAAAAAATCAGTGTATATGCCGGAGTGACTGTGATATTTTCGGCTGAGTGACAATTACGCGCGGCAGCGCCCTGACCCGGGAGGATAAGCGGATGTTTGAAAGCGGAGAAATGTATTTGGAGACCCTTCTGATCCTGAGCGGCAGGAAGGAGGGCGTTCATGCCGTGGACGCGGCTGAAGAGCTGGGTTTTTCGCGGGCTTCTGTGAGCCGGGCTCTGGCAAGACTGAAAAATGAAAAATACATTACCGTGGACGAGGAAGACCATATCCGCTTTACCCGGGAGGGACGCGCGCTGGCGGAAAGGATCTATGAAAGGCACCGCGTACTGACAGAGGGCTTTATGCTGCTCGGAGTGGATGAAAAGACCGCCTCGGAGGACGCGTGCAAGATCGAGCATGATCTGAGCGATGCTTCGTTTGAAGCGGTCAAGAAGCATATCGAACAGGCAAAATGCAGAAAATAGTGTACAAAAAAGCAACGGATGACGCCGGATGACGCCCTCCGCTGTTTTTGTTATACCGCACACTTTTCAGGCATGCTGAGCAATGCCACCTTTGCGCGGTATCGTTTTATTATCAGTTGCCGAAGAAAAGCCGGTCTTCTTTTGTGTTCCGGATGTGTCTGTCATCTCCGAACAACTCCACACGGGGAAATACATAGCTTTTTTCACTTACATCAAAGTGCAGAACGGTGACGGATGTGAAATCATACGGGAAATACGAGCAGAGGATGGGAAAGGGAAGAGAGAGCAGGGCGGAAAGCGCGCACGCGCCGGAACCGCCGTGGCTGAACAGCGCCACGGTCTCTTCTTCCTCTGCGGTGCAGAAAAAACGCCGGCCTTCCTGACGGAAGCCCCTTTCCAGCATAAAGCCCCTGATGCCTTCGGCTACGGTCTCATAGCATGGAAGGGCGATATTGTTTTTGAAATACGGATGCTGTTTCCAGTTATCCCCATCAAAGACAAAACCTTCCCTGATCGCCTTATCTGAAATGGTCCACGGATGTCCGTCCTCTGAATACAGCTTTCCGTCCCTTCCGCTCCATGAGATCTCATGCATGTAGGGAAGGATCTGTACCTCAAGACCGAGCGCCTGTGCCGTAAAGGAGGCGGTCTCCCGCGCACGGCCGTTCGGAGAGGAAAATATCTCCGTGATCCCTTCGTTGAGCAGCCGCTTTGCTGCCGCTTCAGCCTGAGCACGGCCTCTTTCCGTCAGACAGTCATTCTCGTAATCCGGCTCTCCGTGCCGTACAAATATAAGACGCATAACCATTCCTCTCTTTCCGGTGATCACTTTTGATATTATACAGAAAAAACGCCGTGTTTGCAATATTACGAGAAATGAGCCGCTGCTTTTCCTGCCGGCGGATATGTGATTATTTTGCATACTATGCTCAGGGCAATCGCTTATTGCAAAATAGTTAAAAATTTATTAAGAAAGTATTACCAA
>CALGBY010000035.1 GCA_937886445.1 uncultured Clostridia bacterium
CTGATCGAAAGCCAGACGGAGGACAACTACCTGTACAGGCATAAGGACAGGGAAACAGGCAAAATGGCAAAATGTTTTCTGATGTGTCTGCAGAGTACACGAAAGGGTACACCCCCGGAAAAGGCACTATTACCGCAGAAGCAGGATTCTCTGATCCGTCAAAAGGTCATGAAACAAAAATCGCCGAAGGATTAATCAAATCCATCGGCGGTGATGTGCTTCATATCGATAATAGCGGAAACGTAACAAAACCAGATATTGAGTGGCACGGAAAACAGTGGGAAATTAAGCAAACATCATCTGTAAACTCAATAGATAAACAGACCCAGAAAGTGCTCGAACAAATTGATGGAAAGCACGGTAATGTGATTATCGACAATGTAGGTACAGAATTTAGTCTTTACCAAAGAACAGTTATCAATAGAGTTCGGCGCTCTGCAAAAGATGATTGTGATATCTGCATATTTCAGAACGGCAATTATATAAAAATCATAAGATATCAAAAAAGATAAGGTGTAGGCCTACAACCAGTGGGTCATGGGCACATCCTCATCTTCGAGATTATAATAACACATGGATTTTGATTCTGCAAGTGTGACATCAAAACTTTTTTCAGAGAAAGGAGAAAGTACATGAAATAAAAAACACAGTGAGTTTTATCCCATAAGGAATTACTGTGAAACAAGGCATTGTGCAGAAAACGCACAGTGCTTTTTTGATGCCGAGAAAGGAGGGAGAACATGATCCGATTTATCCGTTACTTCATTGCGAAATTGCGGGACTACGACAGTTATTACTATTTCGCCCACGTTCATACGAGCCCGGAACGGCTTGAAGAAATGGGAGGCGATCCGTATCGGAACCGGTTTGATTTCGCATGGCAAAACGCAAAGATCTTCTGGAAGCATCGCGACCGGTACAGCAGGAAGTGTACCGGGCATTGCGAGAACTGCACACTGAACGCCCGGCCCAGCCGGGTGCGCCGGATCGATTACGGACGCAGCGAGTTTGAAGGCATGCGGGATCTGCTGGACGAACTGGATGAAACCTTTTCCTCCTGGTTCCGAGACATTCGGCTTGCGAAGAGCCGTCTGATCGTGCCGGCCGAATATCTCCGAAAGCGTCAGAACCAGAACCTCAACAATCTGTTCCCTGAGAATAAATACACCTGGGAGTTTGACGAGGATGTGGAAACGCTGGTAGCGCTGGATATCGCGAATGACAAGGATATGAAGATCACGCCCTCGCAGTTTGCGATCCGTGCGGAGGAGCATCTGAAGACCGCCGATATGCTGATCCGGACGATCATCAGCATGTGCGGGTATTCGCCTCAGAGTTTCGGGCTGGATATCGAAGGGCAGGCTTCCAGCGGGACGGCGCTGCTGATCCGCGAGAAAAAGTCCTTCTCCACGCGCTCCAAAAAGCTGAATTTCTGGAGCATGCCGCTGGAGCGATTTCTGACCAGCGTGCTGATGCTGGACCGCGAGCTGTACCATCAGGGGGACGTGCGCGACACCGACCGCGTGATCGTGGAATTCCCCGACTGCATGAGCACCGATATCTCCACCATGGCCGGCGCCGTAAAGACGCTGCATGACGCGCAGGCCGTATCCACCTATGTGAAGGTGAAAATGACCCATCCTGACTGGGAGGAAGGAGAAGTACAGGAGGAGGTGAGCCGTATCATGAAGGAATTCGGCACGGCGGATCCCGCTGCCATCGCGGAAGAAGGCGATCTGCACCGGAATGATGGGAGCGGTGATGCCTGATGCCGGGCTACGGCTTCAATACAGGGCTGGACGGACACCGTGTGACGCCGCTTTCCGAAAAGGACAAGGAAGACGTTGCCGAAGGCGTGAAGCTGATCTACGAAAACGCCCGGGAACGGATGCTGACGAACGTATCAAGGCGGTTCGCAAGAGGCAATACCCGGTACGGCTGGGCGGAGCGCAAGGCCTCAGAGGTGCTTGCCGCGCACGCGCAGCTGGAAAAGGACATGGACCGGGCGCACACGGAGCGGGAAACGCTACTCAGCGGCGTGATGGACAGGGCGTATGCTTCCGGTACCGGAAAGTTCATGACGGATATGCGCGCTGCTTTGGGAGAAACGGCCCATATCAGCCCGAACAGCGTGAAGACAGCGTACATACTGGCCGACCTGAACAACGGCCTGAACGCAG
>CALGBY010000036.1 GCA_937886445.1 uncultured Clostridia bacterium
AATCTCTTCCATGGGAACTCCTCCTGACGCATTGGATTTTGCTGCAACTCTATTCTATTCGTCTGGAGTTCCTTTTTCAATTGTGCGAAAAATATTTTACCTTATCCTCCTTTGTCATGTTATTTCTATACAGCTCGTTTTCGTATAGTAAACAATCGCATCAAAAACAAAGTAGGCTTATTTCACTAAATCAATATTTCCACTCAAAGTCATGTTCCAACTTCGTATGAAAAAGTTGTATCAAATATCAATAATAACTCTACTGCTGTCCCCATGCCTCGATTTCAGAGACACAAATATCCTTGGGATAGGCACTGCCTTTATAATAGCCTTTTATGCGAATACGTATAGCAGTGACATTGTAGTGCCCTCTGAGGTCAAAGCAAACTCCAAGATTCCTGCTTTTCCAATCCTTGGTTTCAGGAATGGTAAAGGTTTGAAGATCAGTAAAGTTACTGTTGTTGCCATACTGGAAGGAAACCTCTATCTTTTTCATTCTCGAATTTCTTGTATACTGATCCTTCCCGTTTGTGATTAACCAGAAGCCATTTTTTATATGAAGTGAACTGATGGAAGACGGGACTTGCAGATAGTAATCAAAGAAAATGTCATCAGCTGAACGGACATCTCGCAGGCTTGCCTGCCAGCTTGTCTCAATATTGTGATCGACAGCACTTTCTGCCGCATAGGAGTTCGGTATCTTAGAATTAACGATCCACGAGGAAGCATTCACAAATGAAGGGATAAGCAGCGCACCGGAATTGATAACTATGTTTTCTCTGGGGACAAATCCTCGAACGGTCTTTTTCTTGACCGTTGTCTCAATATAAGCCCAGTTTTCGAAGGTGGCCAGATATGTAACTTCCTTTGTCTGTGCTATCTTTACAATCTTTGTGCTTTGCTTAATGGGATCATCTGTCAATTGAGATTCCTTTGCTACATATGCAGGCAGTGAAGTAAAGTTCAACAAATCATACGAACCGGCAGAAGGCAATTGAATATACCCGAAACGCCAATTGCCTTTATCCGTTTGGTATTTGACCATCACCCAATCATCAGAAGTACGTCCGCAGATATAGGTATCACCATTTAGTGATACAGCAGCTTTTCCATTACTACCGCGCCATGATTTTGTTGAAGGAGCGCTGTAAACGGGGTATTTCTTGTTTCTTCTTTCGCAAAGTGCGAATGTAGGAAGTAAATAAGGGTCTGGCACAGGAGATACAGCGGGCAGATTGGAAACGAGTAATTCAGAATCGTATATGACACCTGACGGGTTGGTTTGTTGTGTAGTCGCAGGAACCTGATTTTCAGACACAGAACGATCGTTATTGCCCGGTAATGAAATCTGAGGTTGTTGCGTGACAGTGTTTATGCTATTTATGATCTCATCCAAGTTCATGGCAATACTATCGCCTTTCCACATGCATCGATCCCCTACGGCAATAATACACGTATCAATGGCTTGAAGGACTTCGTTCTGATAACTTGACGCAGATATGGAGGGGTTAGTGGAATAAACAGTCCCATCAGTGTATGTTGCATCAGCTTCATAAAGATAGTCAAAAATTGTGTATTCTGTCGCACCATCCCGATTTATGATATAGGTACCGATTTCACTAATCGTTTCATCGAATCGATCCAATAAGGCAATTCGCTTATCGTTTTCCCAGTTACAGTAGCCCAACACAAAATCTGTGTACTCAAAATGAAGATATCGATCCGGTTCAACCGTACCCAAATGAAATGGATTCTCAAGCCACGGAAGCCGAATGGTTACTGGCATAAGCGTTCGCCCGTTATCCAAGGTTGTCCAGATGTTCAAATGAATATTGTCAACTTCACCTTCAACCGTAGAAAAAATACTACCGGGTTCGTTCTCTGCTGATAGGTATATAAGATCAGGAATACCATCGCCATTCAAATCTGTAATCGCTATGCCATCTGAAGCATACTGTCCATGACCGCGATTTCTGAAATTCACTGCCCAATTTTCATAAAGACGAATAGCTGATTCATCTGACTGTAACTGTGTCCGGTAGGCAGATAAAATATTCGAATTCGATGCATTGAGGAAATCATCGGTTTCATGTTTGAGTGAATTTGGAACAACAAATGGTTCATTTGTTGTTGCTTCAACTTTCAGTGCAGAATTAATTACGATACCCGTTGCGATAACCGGACAGCCATACCACATCGGTGCGATTTCTTCTTCCAAGAAGGAAAGAAAGATCTCTCCGTTTCTGGAAATGAAAAATGATAGGCTTTCCAAATCAAGGGGCTGAGTCAGTTTGAAGATATTTGTACCGTTGTCATCTGGATAATCACGCTTCTGCGCATCGGTGATAATTTGGAAAAGCTTGTTACGAAACTCTTCTGCTGAATACCCAGTAGATACGACAAGATCTTCCAATGTCAGCTGTTTCCCTGTTTTTAAATCGAAGGTGAAGCCGTTTGTATAGTCCCACCATGCTGTACCGCCACCATTGCCATGTTCGATCAAAATAACGGATAACAAATCGTTTTGGCAGTATTGTATAGCGGAAGAAAGAAAATCTCCTGTAATGGGTAGCAAACGCTCATCTTCGGGAATAATCAGACAGTCCGCGTATTCAATTAATTCTCCGCTTTCTTCGCTTTGCTTAAAGCTTCGTACATCTTGAGAATATGTCTGATATTTTTTCTCAAAAAATTGGTTGATAGACGCAATGCCGGTTTCATCTCCGAGAATAACTGGCTGGTCGAACACAAACTCTGCTTCATATCCTGATGGGAGTATATAGGAAAGGTCATGTCGCATAAAATCAATACGAATGAGCCGATCATCAGATTGCTCTGATAATACTAATTGGCTTTCTTCCGGTTGTTCAATGACATCAAAGTTGGTAGGCTGTAATGGAAGGTTTTCTGATGATCCTGTCAGGTAAATAAAACCGGAAAGACCGGAGTCATCGAGTGATTTCCATTGATCAACAACATATCCGTAATATGGAGGGCCATCAAAATCTGTACGTCCGCCTTCGACAACATAATACCCACCATTGTCAACTGCTGTTACATAAGCAACATGGATCGCGCCATTTTCACCATAAACTGCAATTGAATTAACCTGAGGGGAATCACCCGTTACCAAACCACATTCTTTTGCACTCGCCAGCCATGTGTTGGCATTACCCACCCAGGTTGGTAATTGTATACCAAGCCGATTATATGCTTCTTGCCAAGCGACCTCTGTGCATGGTATTTCATATAGGCCATCTCCATCCCAATCTTGACTGACGAAATAATAAGGATTGATCGGGTTTTCATAATCAACGGGAAGTGCAACAGGTGTTCCTCCACCAGACGAAGAAGTCATATTTCGCTCAGAATCCTCAATGAAATGTTCATCGTTTTCTGGTATAGGCGGAAACGTTTCCATAGGCGCAATAGTTTGCATCAGCGAATAGTCTGGTTCCTGTGTCGATTCTGGAGCAGGTGTTTCTTTTACTTCTGAAATATACACATTTTTATGGCCGATTTCCGGATTGTCATCCGATGTTCCGAGCGCGTAAATGTAAACATCTTGGTTTCCATACAAATCCGTTGAGATTGTGGCATTGAATCGATGGAAACCGGTAATTCCATGTGCGTTGTTTACATCATCGCTATCAAGATCGGCAACGCCAATGGAGTAACCTCTGCCGATACCGGCAGGACCACCGATGTAGACATGAATTGTCAAGGAAGCCTCCGGACCGTCCGGGTCGAATGCCCAACCAGAAACACAAACAGTTCCTCTGCTACCTTCAATAGAATCTACGCACCCTATGGGATCATGATTAATCTGCTGAGAAGAAAGGTTTTCTGTTGATCCTGTCAGGTAAATAAAACCAGAAAGACCTGAGTCATCAAGTGATTTCCATTGGCCAACTACATATCCATAGCATGGGGGGCCATCAAAATCTGTACGTCCGCCTTCAGTTACGTAATATCCGCCATTGCCAACAGCCGTCACATAGGCAACATGGACTGCGCCATTTTCGCCATAAACAGCTATTGAGTTTACCTTGGGAGATGCGCCTGTTGCCAGACCGTATCCTATTGCACTTTCCAGCCATGTGTTGGCATTACCCCATGCGGGTAATTGTATGCCAAGTCGATTATATGCTTCTTGCCATGCGACCTCTGTGCATGGTATTTCATATAGGCTGTCTCCATCCCAGTCCTGACTGACAAAATAATATGGATTAATTGGGTTTTCATAATCAGCAGGCAGAGCTATAGATGCTCCTGTAACATCTGATGACGACTGGTTTGTCTCGGTGGTCGCATTGAATTCCTCTGCGATTTCAATTCCTGTCATTGGCGGAAGCGTTTCCATAGGTGCATAAGTTGGCATCAGCGAATAATCCGGTTTCTGCATCGGTTCCGGAGTAGGGGCTTCTTCTGAGATGTACACGTTTGCATTGCCAATTTCAGGGTTATCATCCGATGTTCCAAGTGCATAGATGTAAACATCCTGACTACCATACAGATCAGTTGAGATCGTAGTACTAAACCGGTGGAGACCGGTAATTCCATGAGCATTGTTTACATCATCACTGATAAGATCGGTAACTCCAATTGAATAGCTTTTTCCAATACCGGCAGGACCGCCTATATATACATGAATTGTCAAAGATGCCTCCGGATTGTCTGGATCAAATGCCCAACCGGCAACATGAACGGTTCCATCGCCTCCTTCAATAGAATCTACGCATCCTATCGGGTCATGATTATTCTGCTGAATTGGCTCTGCTTCTTCTACTTCAATGCTAACTGTTGCAGGCGTCGTTGATATTTGATAATCACCCACATACCAATAACCTAGCATATGGTCAAGAATACCATTTTGGGAATAACCTTGCAATTTCCATGGATGACTAAAAGACGATTCTGTGAGTGTGCCAAATCCACTTTCATTAACACAAGCCCGAACATCCGAATCAGCGCAATACAATGTATCACTGACGTATCCGGTCAAAAGAACTGCGTGTCTATTAGAAGTATATTCATTAGAGTACTCGCAGTAAAGTACAATTCCTTCAGGGCTTCTGTCCAAATACTCTTTCAATTCATCCAAACTGCAAGCTCCAGAATGATATAGAACATGGACATAGTCACCATTGGTGAAAGGATAGATGAAATTCCAACTAAGGCCTTGTCCGTCTACCCAACCATAAGGCTCAACGGATTGTTCCGTAACACTTTGCCAGTTTGATGAATCTCCACCGCCATAATAATAACACATTCCGCGAATCATCATGGCAGCTGCCGCCAAAGTGCATGTATAGCCTGTTGCCTGTGGCATTACCAATTGAGTTGCATAACTACTTCCGTTGTTGGCAGCATAGCCGGATTGTCCGCAGAAAAAACTCAACAAACAGACCAATATCAGCAAAAGGACTACTTTCGGGCATCTGTTGCATCTCATTTTCGTCATCTCTCCTAAAAAAGTCGCAGCTTTAAGCTTCTGCCTATTAATCAAGATTTACAAATTCAACACCGTAGTTATTTAGTGCTGAATAGTTGCCTTCTGCTGCCTGTACTGCCAAAGTATTATAAATTTCATTGTTGTAAATCGGAACCGCAGTTACTTCATAACAATTATTTTTATTCTTCAAAATTGTAACAGCACATATGCAACCCTCATCTTCATCCTTACTTACACAATATATCCAATAAACTGAATCTTTCGCATCAAGAGAGGGTGTGGCAAAATTAATCCTCATTGTTGACTGGGCTACAATTTCGGTCTCAGTACTAAAATTGTAGTTTATATGGGTAGCAAACATATGGTAATTTGTAAATTTGTCATCAGAATACTCAGTTGAGTCAAGGAATGCCTTCATATCCACAGCCTGCAAATCCCACTTAACGCAAAGCTGCGGATTATTATTTAGCAAAGCACATTTTTGGCACAAATCCTTACATTCTGGGGGAATGGCAACTGATCCATTGCTCCACTTCCACATATCGTTACCATCGGCTGCCATGCTTGAGACAAGTCGATGAATCAATTCATTTACGGTAAGGGTGCTTTGATACTGAGTGTTGGCAAGTACAGACAGAATTTCTTCGGCCTGCGACTTGGTAAGTTTAGGCGTTGAGGCTTTAGAAAGCTTATATTCAGATAAAGCTCTCTTGAGGTTAATTGAAACATCGCTAAATATTGGTACTGTCGCTGCGCTAATTGCTCCTTCACCATTGAAGAAGCAAATGCAAACAGCACTCGTTTTCTCTGCACCGCTTATCTCAACAACATATACTGCTTTTTCGTTTCCAGAATAGGCATAACTGTTGTTAAGATTAATGGTGCTTCCAGATGAGCATGCCGCCACAGAAACCGATCCATACGAAGCTAACGCATTAAAAAGTGCATTATTGATTTCCGTTATCACATCATCGGATAAACTTCCGTCAATCTTAAGTTTGTAAACAGTCACTTTCGATGCCTCAGTATCACCGAATTGGTTTTTATAGTTATTCAACAATACTTGAACACTTTCATTTAACCCGAATCGTGTCATGTTTTCTACCGTTATAGCGTCAAGCATTTCATTTGTCTCGCGCAAAGCAACTGTATACGTAACAACCGCCGAATCAGCCGAAAGAACCTGCGGATCGGCTGTTACCTGTTCATTTTTCATTCCGCAAGCCGATAATACGCCTGTAACGAGCAAAAGAATAATTGCCAAGGATAGCCATCTGCTAATTTGCTTCATAATGATAAGCCCTCATTTTCTCTCATTTTACTGCTGTTCAAAATGGATATTTGCATTGATCAAATCATCATTGCCGGGATCAATTTGGATATTGCGCCATTGCTCTTCGCTTCCGGAATAATACACATCTGTCAACGAGTCACAGCCGAAAAAAGCACGGTATCTTATGCTAAGCATAGACTCAGGGATCACCACATGCGTAAGTTTTTTGCAGCCAAGAAACGCTTCGGGAGCAATTTCATACATGCCGCTGACGATTTTGCATGATGTTATATCTTGATCATTGGCATATACCAATATAGGTTCAAAATAGTGTGCATTATCCCATATCGAATAGTTGCTTGTATGACGCTCTTCATTTTTATTTTGAACAAGCTTTACCATATTTAATGTTGACACACATAATAGAGCCAATGAGATTCCAACGCAAAGAACACACGTGACTGAAGCTTTTCTTTTCGTGCGTTGCTGAGAGGCAAACGGGTTCAGTAACTCCGATATAAATCCGATAACGCACGTTACAAGCACAAGAATATCCTTGGCATCGATCAAGTATAGGCCGAATCGAGGACGAGCAATTTTGCATACTACCAACACCAAGGGGATAATGGATACGATCATTCCGTATATAAGTGATTTTACTTTGTCCTTATAGAACAAAATAAGCATAATAGATAGCATTGCAACCGATAAATAGCAACAAATATCTACCGCAATGCCCGGATATCTATACCATGTAGCTATGATTCCCAATACATTATCGTAGTAATTCCATTTTACGTATGTATAGACGGTGAAGAGCAAAACATATATCGCTGCACATACTGCTGAAATCAACAGTAGGGAAAAACCCGTAATGGTAAGTGTTCTCTTGTGACTGAAAAAAGAAATGGAAGCGACCGCAAATCCTAAAGTAGTAACAGAAAGAATTGCTTTTTTAACTATTGACAACACCGGTACGAAATCAGACGTTGACAGAATACCGAATACGCCGAAAGCACATATCAAGGCATAGACCACGCCAAGCAAAACAAATCGAGCATTGGAACGAGTCGATAATAATGGTTTTTGCGAGATTTGCTGCATAGCATTATTTCCGGATACATCTCTCCTAAATCGTTCTATCTTGGGAGTTTCTATACCATTATTATTTATCGGCTTTCCGCAGAACGCGCAAAAAGTTGAGTTGTCCGGTATTTGATTACCACAATACTTGCAATACATAATAACACCTTTCAAAATACACTTTGTCTTTTGTAATATTGATAATCGAAGTTTGAAATGTTTGAATGTTGCTCAGATCTTCTATTTAGTTTCACAAAGAATTTCATCTGAGGAAGGGGCATCTGGCACATAAATTTCCTCTGGTTCAGTGTTCTCTACTGTAAGAACGGGCTCTTCAAGGATTGGTCTGTCTTCAATATCATCTTCAGATGTTGTTGAAGTTACTGTTGCTTTAGAATTATCTTCTTCGATTTTTATTGATGGTACAGGTTCTTCTATATTGTTGTTGTTACAGTCACGAGTGTTCATGTTATCACATATAGATGAATTGGCTTCCGTGCTTTGTATTGATTCATATTTGTAGACAATTACTCGTTCCTTTTGAATCAATCTCTCATTAATTGTCCAGGAAGAACATAAACTTTCAGCTACAAGATTTTTTAAGGTCGGATCGTTCGTAATGATCGTTCCATCTACTTTTGCAATGTTTTCTGGACGTGCTTGACCAGCTTGAGTTTGTTGAATCTTCACACCATAATCATCGCAAACTGTTTCTTCAATCTCGTCGAGGAGATCCTGTAGAAACTTCTTTTCTCCTGTGGAATCGCATTTTCGAATTCTGCGTTGAATTTTCGAACAAGCCTCAGCAAGCGGCTTTAACAAGTCTACAAGAATAATACCAGTTATGTATTTATCCTTTTCCTTGTTTTGCTCTTGAAGAATCGTGACTGTGTTTCGTTGATAGCGTTGTGTGTAATCAAGATTTTCCTTACATGTTGCAACAAGTGAAACGATTGATTCATTAATTAACAGTTTCCCAAATCACAGTACTATAGACGATCGATAACCGTGCATCCTATGTTTTTTGCGGTCTTACTGGTTGTTGTACGCTCCATTTAATATAGAACTTTATACTACTAAAGTACTATATATAAAGCGCTCTTAATTGCATTTTTGCAAAGTTTGCTTACTGTTTTTTCCTTATTTACACCTCTTTTCAGCATAGAAATATCTTG
Organism: uncultured Clostridia bacterium; assembly: GCA_937886445.1. Lineage (GTDB taxonomy): Bacteria > Bacillota > Clostridia > Christensenellales > Aristaeellaceae > ZC3RG03. The sequence continues at coordinate 8,987 of CALGBY010000036.1, forward strand.
TTCTCTAAGAATTCATGAATCGAGTGTTCTTATTTTCATGATCTTGATGATTTGAACTACCTTTTTGCTCGATTCCTATAGTACTGTCAACGAGGAAACTATTAATTAATTCTATTTAGCTTATCTTTTAGTTTTCCCGTTTCGCCACATACTATGCTTTGGAGTTCTTCCTTACTAACAACAGGCTGTACATTTGGATCGCGGCTTTCTGGTATTGATTCACTCGATGCCGTTATGGAATCCTCAACTTCATTTGCCGTTGCTATCTGTTCTGTAGCAGCCGTTTCCGAAGTGTTTTTCAATATTGTGTCCTCCATGTTACTTCCTCCCGCGTTTCTATGAAATCAATATTATAATCAGTTACGTAGTACAAACGTTATATGTTCAACTATGCTGAACTAACAATCCATGCTCGCATTCAGATCGAAAAGTAGACTTTACACACCACTGTTATTCATGGTGTTTTTCATTATCAGCGATGTCGGAAAAGCCTTAAAAATCAATACACTCTGACACAATAAAATTATACATCGAATGGTGTCAAAAGTCTACATTCCACACCACTTTTTTTGTTACGACTTTTTGAATTTTACGCCTGTTCAGCCTTGAAATAACCGTCTTTTCGAAGCCATGCTAAGAAAGTGGTGTGAGCTACGCCTAATTGTTTTCCGGCTTGCCTTGCTGACATCTTGCCATCAACCCACTGTGTTGCGCAATATGAATAATCATCAGGGCGAACAGAAGGCAACCTTCCGAAACGCACTCCTCTTGCTTTGGCTGCCGCGATTCCTTCCGCTTGACGTTGCTTGATGAAATCTCGTTCTGTCTGAGCGACGTAGCTCAGAAGTTGCAATACAATATCGGCAATCAGAGTGCCGATGAGATCGCGATTCTTGCGCGTATCCAATAGTGGCATATCAAGCACCAGGATATCGATTTCTTTTTCCTTGGTCAGAATGCGCCATTGTTCAAGGATTTCGTTGTAGTTACGTCCTAACCGGTCAATGCTTTTGACGATCAGCAGATCGCCTTTCTTCAGCTTGTTTACCATCCGCAGATATTCCGGCCTGTCAAAATCTTTGCCGGACTGCTTATCCAGAAAAATGTTCCGATCTTCAACACCGTATGCGTGAAGCGCTATCATCTGTCGTTCCTCGTTCTGGTCCTTACTCGAAACACGTACATACCCGTAAATTTTCATTTGTTCCTCCAAGTTTGTTATAGTTGTTTTGCTCATTTCTGATCAGAGCTTTATCTGAATTCGCTATGTTCAGATTTGCCTTTGTCCATCGCTTTATCGCGGATAAATTCTCGCTTGATCAATTCCAGAGCATGGATTTTGTTCTTGAACTGTTTCATTGCGTATTCCTTGAGAAACTTGTCCTTGTAGCAATAACTCAAGGCTTCCTTCCATTTCTTCACATCGACCACTTCACCGTCTGCTTTACACTGATTCAAGAACCGTTCCGCTGCTTCATAGTTCATGAGCTCCATCCGGTGAGTTTCGTAGAATGCATCTTTTTTCTTATCCGGAAGGGACACCCATTTTTTATGGACACCCTTGCATTTCTTCAGATCATCGGCCATCTGAAGACGCTCATTGATTAAACCGATTATCCGATCATCCTCTGCAACTTTGCTGCGCAGATCGTAATATTCGCCGTTGATTTTTTTGACAGCATCGGCATAGGATGCAGCATCGTGAATGTCATAATCTTTCATAAGGTTTTGTACTCCAACAGCATCCTTCAGGCGATTGTCCTTCTGATTGTCCGGTTTATGTGCATCCAGAAGACGCATGACAAACCGATACGCGAGATCGGGATCCGGTTCAGACATTCCGTGTTCAGCAGCGTATTCACAGGCTTTCCTTTCGGCCATAGCCCAGGCATTCAGTTTGGTCAGCCTGGCTTGATACTGTTTATTCATCCGGTTCCATTCACGGATTTCTCGGTTGTAACTGCCAAGCTCTGTTACGATTCCGCGCTTTTCCATTTCGCGGACAGCGGGACCTTCGTGAACCATGGGGATCTGTTTCTTTCCCTGACGGGCATAGCTGCGATGATCCACAAAACCGGTAGTGAATCCGTTTTCGCGTAATGCCGCATTGATAAAATCAGCGGCTGCTGCGCGCCATTTTTCGACGTTGTTTCGGTTATCCCAGTCCGTGGTGTTCTCTTTATGAGATTTCCAGTTCCCGCTGGGAAGCCTGATTCGCTCACCGTTTTCATCCAGTTCATAGACCATTTTACTTTTGTCTCCCCAAAGTCCATCTTCAGTCAGGGGACGCATGGTCAGCATGATATGAGCATGAGGGTTTCCATCATTCTTATCGTGAATGGAGAAGTCTGCGCACATACCGTCATCCACAAAGGTTTTCTGAACAAACCGCTGAACCAACTTGATCTGTTCTTCGCGGGAAAGTTCAGCAGGCAAGGCCAGTTCCATTTCTCTTGCCAGCTGATTGTTTCGTTTCGGCTCGTTCCACTCGACACTGTTCCACAACGTAGCGCGGTTATAGAACTCGCGTGGTGCCTGAGGTGGCAGCATGATCTCCGAATAGATGATATGCTGCTTTCTGGTGTAATCGTGTATTCTGCCGTCCCACGTGCATTCCAGCCGGGTACCGCTTCGGTAAGCGGCAGCAGCTACTGCGGAACGGCCTTTCTGACGGGATATGATTTGTACCGGAGCATGAAAAAATTCCAAATTCAAACCTTCTTTCTGATGAATGTCATATTGATTTTCATGTGCAATAATGGTATAATGCACATGTAGTTGATTGCATTGCAATTTGTTTGGAGGTGATTTCATGAGCGAAACTACGAATTTTACCTGCCGCATGGATACGAAGATCAAAAATCAATGCGAGGAAATGTATGCCGAACTGGGGGTAAATCTCTCTACCGCCGTGAATGTTTTCATGCGTGAATCACTTCGTGTCGGAGGATTTCCATTCGATGTACGCCTGAAGCAGCCGAATAAGACGACGATTGCAGCTATGCTGGAAGCGGAAAAAGCTGCAACTGACCCCGCTTATAAGCGCTATGATGATGTGGAACAATTGCTGAAGGAGCTTAAAGAATGAAGCGGCAGATTGTTGTTACCAATCAATTCCGCAAAGACTATAAGCAGGCGATGAAACGCGGCTTGAAGATTGACTTGCTCGATGACGTGATCCGACTGCTTTCCGAAGGGAAAGCATTACCGGAGAAGAATCATGATCATCCGCTAACCGGTAATTGGGTCGGGCATCGTGAATGCCATATTCAACCAGATTGGCTGCTGATCTATCGGATTGAAAACGAAATTCTGATATTGACCCTGTCAAGAACAGGAACCCACGCTGACTTGTTTGGCAAATGACCGGCTTAGTGCCGGTTTTTTCGTATCTTGGAGTATGGGGCTTGCCCCATCGCGGCGAAGCCGCAACAAGCACCGCAGGTCGCACAGACATACGAACGTATGTATAAGTGCGCATTTCTGAAGAAATGATGGAAGTACTCCACCACGTATAAAAAAAGGGACGCCCCGTTTTTCGGGACGTCCCGTATGTCCAGACTCAAATGTCAAGCCGGTTGCAGAGGTCAAAGGTAAATTCATAAAACTGCTCCTGATCCATGTCAGCGGTTTGCGGGAAGAACTTCTCGAAGATCGCGCAATGCTGAATCAACCGCTGATTGCGTTTCTTCCGTTCTTTCACTTTATTCCGGTTTTCTTCAAGGATCTGCCGGTGCTGTTGCTGCAGCTTGGCGAGTTCGTCTTCATCGGTCGGCATATTTGCCATGAATTTCTGTAGTGCCTGGGTATCTGCTTTCATCATTTATCATTTTTTCCTTCTGAATGCAGGCTGACAGCAGATTGCAGTCAATTTGCTGTCAACCGTTGAAATTTTGGTTAAAAAAGTGTTCTGTTTTCTGCTTTGACAGCAGACTGCAGTCAGAATGCCATCAGCGTGAAGCATCAGCCGATAAAGCTCCAGTCCACCCGACTGTTAATGAAATCCGGAGGCGGATCATCCACAACAGGGGCAACTGTCAGCGGTTCAGACAATGGACCGGTTTTACTCTCTTGTGCAGGCTCCGCCGGTACAGTTTGTTTCAGCAATTCCGCAACCTGAAACGAAAGCTGCTGAAGCATCTGCGCGTCTGCCTGCCCGGCAGATGGGAAATGCTCTGTATCAGCAGTGTTCAGAGCCATGATGATCACCTGATTGAAGTTCAGATGGTAACGTCTGGACAATGCCTTCAGTTTTTCCCAGGCGTTTCGATCCGCTTCATAATTCATGTAAAACCGGGCTGAGACGGTTTTGATGTCTTTCGTACTCATCGCACCGTCTGCTGCAGGTTCCACAGACGCCCCTGCGCAAGATACTCATATCCGCGGGCATTGACGCGGAGATCATCCAGAATCGTGACACGATCCGGATCATACTTTCCGAAGTTTTTGACAAGAACACCACCGCCGCCGGTAATGACAAGCCGCATCATTCGGGGATCATATCCATGCTCCTGAAGGGAATCAAAGATGCGGGTCACATACTGTTCGGCTGTTTGACAAACACAGTGCGTGTATTCTTCTGCGAGTGTGCCCGGTTGTTTCAACAGAATCGGCTGGATCTCATTTTCCGTCGCGTTCATCGTAAACCGATCCATCAGAGCTTTCTTCGCTTTCGAGACACACTGCTTTACACCCAGTTCTTCGGTATAGCATCGTAATTCATCAGGTTTGCAGTCCTGCAGATACATGGTATTCATGGTGCCGTTGCCGATATCAGCCAGTACGACAGTGCCCGCGTAATCCGAAGGATTCTGATCGATCAGAGGCACGATCGCGGCATAGCCCTGCGGAAAAACGTTGCAGCCGACAAGATGAATCTCGTACTGCTTATCATTGTACTGATAGGAAAGATCTTTCTTCCGCATCATGTACTGATAATGCTCTTCCTTCTGAATCCTGAACCATGTCAGAGGAAGACCAATGGCCAGATGCACGTCTGCTTTTGTGAGGCCAAACGCATCCAGTTCTTCTGCCATAGCGGCGAGCGTGAGCAGATAGAAGTCATCGTCCACATTCTTATTGGGACGGTAAGCTTTGTGCCCGGTTCCGATGCCGTACCACTTGCCGTCCATTTTCAAAATCCTGCCGGCGAATGTCGGTTCCCGGTCATAAGGGGTAATGCCCGTGGGAATAATGCTGTTTGCCGTTTTGATGTTGCCGTAACCGGTATCCACGCCGATAATACGGATTCCTTCGTAAGTTTTCATAGTTCCTCTCTTTCTGCCTTCGTAACCTCCGGGGCGGGGATCGTTTTGTGTGTTGTTTCGTTGTGTCAGGCGGCGGTTTTGCCGTCATTGTCCGGATCCTGCTGCTGCATGTCGTTCACAATTTCATTGCGGATCAGATCAAGCAGACGATCTTCAAAGGTGACTTCGGTGTCGGGACTGCAAAAAACATTGACATCGAAATTCGTGTTTCCTGCCCGGCAGGAAAATGTGTAGTTCGGATTGTTGGGCATTTTTCTCCTTTCCGGCATAAGCCTGATGAGCGATACAGGTGAGCATCTGTATCGGAAATAGGTATAACAAAAGGCGGTACCGTATCGTCCGTGCATGACAGGTATCGCCTGATGTGATCTGTAAAATGATTATGCAGTTTGTTCTTTCAGCTTGCGCTTTTCAGCCCGTTTGTTTCTCTCGTAGATCCTGCGATGCTTCAATTGGTCCTGACGTTTCTGCTCCTCCGGCGTAAGCACGACCGGCTCCGTCGGTACCGGAAATTGACCAATGAAACTGAGATAGATATCGATCCTACGGGAACGTTCACCATCAGTGTCCTTCTCTATTTCGTAGACAACGATCTTCTCAACAAACTGACGAAGAACATGATCCGGAAGTTCGTCATCATTCTGATACTTCTTTGCGAGATCAAGAAAGCGCTGCGCGTTTTTCTCTTCATTCATCGCATCTGCCAGTTCTTTTTCAGCCAGCATCAGAAATTCCTTTTGCGTTGAAAGCTCTTTTTCCCATTGGGCAGACAGTTCTTCATACATACGCCCGGAGGTCTGGCCCAGCGCGTAATCCTCGTACAGCTTCTTCAGCATCCGGTTCAGTTCATCGATCCTGCGTTTCCGGTTAGCGATCTCCTTTTTCAGTGGCACAACTTCTTCCGGTTTTACCTTCGATGCTTCCCAGATTCGTTGGATAAATTCAGCTTCATTCGCAATCGCGTATTGGCTGACAGAACGGATCGTTTTCTGAAGCAGCAGACGCAGCTGCTTGATACTGAACCAATTCTTGATACATAGCGCGGGAGTGCTTTTGTTCGTCTGGCAAGTAAAGAACTCATAATGACAGACTTTCCCGGACGGCATCAGACAGTCATGCTGGATTTCATACATAGGTGCTCCGCATTTTCCGCAAAAAACGATACCTTTGAACGGGCTGCGTTCATGTAATGTGTGTGCTGTATCTTTTCGGCTTTCGAGCATTTCCTGTGCCTTGTCCCATAGTTCCTGAGTGACAATAGGATCGTGGGTATCCTTGAAAATCAGCCATTGATCCTCCGGATTTTTCGTGCGCTTGGTCTTATAGGTTTTCTTTGCTGTTTTCGCGTTGACGGTCTCACCAAGGTACTCACGGGCTTGAAGAATACCTTCAACAGAAGAACGACTCCAGTCAAAAGGTCCGGCTTTAGCATTTGCCAAATGGGTCCTTGCAGCGTTTATTCCTTTCTGAAGGTAATAGTTGCAAGGCGTAAGACGCTTTTCATCACACAGAATCCTGGCGATATGATTCGGATTATTTCCTTCAGCAGCCAGCTCAAAAATATGTCGTACAGTCGCGGCAGCTTCCGGGTCAATGATCCACTTGTCTTTATCAGACGGATCCTTTAAATATCCAAAGATAGGCGTTGAGATCAGCGGCTTTCCCGACATTGCTTTGGCACGGAAGCCCATCGAGACTTTACGCGACAGATCATGAAGATAGAGCTCGTTGAAGATATTCACGAATGGAGCAAATTCATTGCTGTCACTGAGCATATTGTCTACCCGGCTGTCTATCGCTATGAAATGAACATTCAGTTCACTGAAATACACTTCGGAATAATACCCGGCTTTCAGATGATCACGCCCCAGACGGCTCATATCTTTGACGATCACGGCACCAATCTTGCCGGCATCAACATCCGCGATCAGTTGATTCCAGGCGGGACGGTCAAAGGTTCCTCCACTCCATCCGTCATCAGTATAGTCCACACAGTTTGTAAAACCGTGCCGGTCAGCATATTCTCTGAGATATTCCTTCTGATGCTCGATGGAAACAGAATCCCCATAGTTTTCATCGTCGCGGGACAGGCGCTCATACAGCGCGGTCAATTTGTTCTGATTCGTCATTTTCGTTGGCTCCTTCTTTATTTTTCATAGCGGCTTTCTTTGCCTTATACCTGGCATCTCTTTCCCGGTTCTTGGCGCGGCGGAGACGATCTTTCTCAATCGCCGCAAGCTCTTCGGGGGTCGGTTCCGGCTTTGGTATCTGGAAATTACCGATGAAGCGAAGATAGATATCGACCTGGATATGCCGTTCACCGTCAATTTTTGTCGGCGCGTGAACAAGGATCTTATCGATAAACTCATAGATCATCGGGGTCGTCAGTTCCTCGGCGTTTCTGTACTTTCGGGCCAGTGCCATGAAAGAAGCGATATTTTCGGTATTGGCTTCGTATTCATCCAGGGTTGCCTGATCCGAAGAAAGGATCTCTTTCAGTTCCGCTTGTTCCTTTTCATAACCCGCATGCAGTTCATCGAAACGATCTTCCGGCATCTTGTCCAGCGCGAAAAGCTCGTACAGTTTCTTGATCAGCACATCCAGATCATCACAGCGTTTTTTCGCCTTTCGTATCCGGGCTTTCAGTTCCTTGGCAGCGGCTTCTTTTTTCAGTTGTGCCTCACTTCTCAGTTTCTGCTCAAATTCTTCCTCGTTTTCGATGGCGTATTTGCTGACTTCACGGATCGTTTGCAGGATCAAAGACCGGACAGTATTGGTACTGATACAGTGAGATACACATTTCAGCGTTGACCGTTTGTTGCTCAATGTGTAATTGGAGCAGTTATACCCATCAAGGGAAAGAGAACCGTTTTCCTTCAATCCGCTCCGATGATTGTACATTCTAGCACCGCAGTCTGCGCAATACATGAGTCCGGTCAGCGGATTTGCTTCGCCCAGCGTATCGGTACGTTTTCTGCTTTTCAGCGCCCTTTGGGCGAGTTCCCATGTTTCCTTGCTGACAATCGCTTCATGCGTGTTTTCAAAAATGACGTATTTCTCGGGGCTGTAGAATTGACGTTTGTCTCTGAAAAACCGTTTTCCGGAACGAAAGTTTACGGTATGTCCCATATACTCCGGATGTGTCAGGATACGGGTCACGGTAGCGCCGTTCCAATCGCAGGCCCGATCCGGATCGGTGATATAATCCTGACGCAGACCGCATTTGTGCTGAGAGAAATAGTAACCGGGACTGTCTACATGCTCCTTGGTAAGTGTTCGGGCGATATCAAACGGTCCATGTCCTTCGCAGGCGAGACGGTAGATTCGACGAACGATCTCCGCTGCCTCTTCATCGATCAGCCAGTGCAGTTTTTGATCCGGGGCCTTTTTGTATCCGTAGATACAGTTGTTATTGGTAGGAAGTCCGGCATGACCTTTCAGCTGATACGCTGCATTCATTTTTCGTGACTGATCCTTCAGATACCATTCATTCATGACATTGAGGATGGGAACAAATTCGCCGGTTTCCGGGTTCAGATTGTCCACGCCGTTCGCAATCGCGATGAAACGGATGTTGAGTTTCAGGAACAGGACCTCTGTGTAATATCCGGTTTCCAGATAGTTTCGACCGATACGGCTCATGTCTTTGGCGATTACAATGCCGACCTTTCCAGCTTCGATGTCCGCGATCATTTCCTTCCACGCGGGACGGTTGAAGTCTTTTCCGCTCCATCCGTCATCTGTGTAGTGTTTGCAGTTGGTGAATCCGTGCTCATCGGCATAGTTTTTCAGATAAGTTTTCTGATTGATGATCGAGTTGGAATCACCCTGCAGGTCATCATCGCGCGATAATCGTTCATACAGCGCGGTGATCAGGTTCTCTTTGTTTTGCTTCATTTTCTATCTCTCCTTCCGAAGCAGATTATTTCCGCCTTCACCTATTGGACAAAACAGAACTGATTTCGGAACTGTTTTTGAAAAAAAAGTAAAATATTTTTTCGGTGAGGCTTTCTTATTGATATATACAGTCAAAATCCAGCCTTGCCCTGAAATGCCGCATAATTGCAACAGAAATGATTTTAGCAGGGCTCTGGTTGCAAAAATGCAACCACGATCACGCGGAAATGAACCCGAGAACAGAATATAGCAGGTCAGCTATCTTGCCGATGATCCAGACAGCGGCATGCGGAAAAATTACGAGGAAGATTCCGATCCCTGCTGTCTGCCAGACCATGTGTTCCGGAGCGTGTGTGATCCATCCTGCGATAGAGCCGATGATGAAAATACCGGCCAGCAGATTTGTCGCGATAGATGAGATACCGATGAACAGGGAGCACAGCAGGTGGCAGATGAAAAGGACGATTGCCAGCGGAAATGTGATGATCTTGAGTGGGAATTTGATGATTCGGATCAGCATCAGCGGACTCCTTTCTGTCATGGGGACCGGGGAAAAATCCCCGGTCCGGAGCAGGGGTTTCAGGCATAAATCAGTTCGTTCATGATCAGTTTCTCTGCCTGAGCCTTCAGCGCGTTCATCTGCGCGACCCATTCCATCTGGTCCGATGCTTTCAGACTTTCCGAAGGACGCAGGGGGCTGTTCATCATCAGATCCAACCGGTCATTGGCTGCATTGTCGATTTCGTGCAGATGCTCCATGAGTTTTCCGGACAGCAGCAGATAATTGAATCTGCCGGGGTGTTCTTTCCGAAGATAGTCCATACGGAGCCGACCATATTTGCCCAACGGCTGTTGATCCTGTTCAGACAGTCCCATGTCGGGGAAAAGGTAGTCGCCACAACGGAAATAGTTCAGTTTCATTCTCATTCCTCCAATCAAAAACAGTAGTCAGGATGTTCCGCGAACAAAGCGTCGCTTTGTTCCTTTACATTCTAACTACTGTATATGTTCGTGATCTGTATGGGTGGCAACAATGAAAGCATGATTTCCTTTCAGTAATCTCATTGCAAGTTCATAGCCACATTGATTTGCTTCTTCCGGTGTGATTTCACCTGGCTTGAATGATTGCCGAAGCTGATAAGCGATAACTTCATGATCGTAATGCCGACCGGTATTAGCAATATACGAATTGCGCGCCAGTAGAAATTCGTGATCAACAGTTTCCGGATCACAAGCATAAGAAGATATCAATTCACCACCATTTGTTTTTTCACTATTCATCGCGTACGCGGTACGTTCTTTCAAGCATTGTGCAATGGTCTTTCCTTTGTTGATATGCATTGGAATGATACGAGTAGTTGCCATGACTTCTCCTTTCGCTTTGATAATAAATTAAGCCGCAACGGAGATGCTTTCCGCTGCGGCATGCTTTATGAGGTCTGCAATATAAACTATCAGCAGAGTAATCCTTCAAAGAAAGTACAAACACGATCCAAACGGTTCAACAAGAAATTAGAAATCGCAGGAAGTCCAATCGGACTGACCAGCCAGGTCAGAACAAGAAACGCAATTCCGTTCTGCCAGCTTCCGATGAAGAATTGCAGCAGAGCAAGAAGACCAAACACAGAAGTCAACAATCCGATCAACGAAGCAGCGATGGTTGTAATGAAAGCTGCGATGCCAAGCAGTAGCCGGGTTATCATCATGACAGGTGTTAAAGTGATTCGCAGTAAGGTCTTCATATTGATAAGCCTCCTTAATTCAATCCCTCAAGCAACTTTAGAATTTGTTTCAGCAGATCCCAAAGCTCTTTCTGATTTTCGTTCAGTTCAACCAGTTCGGTTTCGTAGAGGTTTCCACCGCTATTGACGCGCTTTGTCAGTTGATTCAGATTGTTAGTCATGTTCCGCAGGAGAGAAATCAATTCACGAATCTCAGGAAGATCGAGCTTCAGAATATAGCCGTTCAATCCCATATTCCGAAAGTAAGCAGACAGTGTTTGAATATCCGCGCTACCAAGCTTCTGATCAATGCGCTTTAGTTCTTCATCCGACAGATGAACCTTGACAACATTCGGTCTTTTCTCCTTCGGCATGTATATTATCTCTCCGTTCTGTTATCCCAGCAAGGCTGTCGCCGATCCTGAGAATTTTCTTTGGGATGGAGTGTATCGATAATTGAAGGCTTTGGATTGACCGCAGCGGCAATTGCTTGAATTGCCTCTCCGCGAATTGCTCCCATCTGACTGGCAATCTCTATTGCTTCATCCTGCGTAAGCATTTCGAGTTCTTCTTCTCCCGCTTTGACGATTACAGCATTGCCGATTATCATGTCTCCATGATTCTGAGATTCATAAGCGAAGCTGGCAATGCAGTTGACGTATTTACCGCCGTCTTTCAGTTTGGCTTCTTCATCAATCATCATGACAAGGTTTTGCTCTGAAAGTGAATTCGGTTCCACCAGCTCGATCCATTCGCATCCGATAGCACGGCGACCACAATCGAATATTTCCTCGTTTGGTTTGACTTGTATAAGCTTAATTTCTTGCGCGTCCGTCAGAAGGACACCATAAGTCTTTTCATTTGTATCGTTCATAAGTATGCCTCCTGTTCCTTGGACTTAATCGATCTTTCTGTTTTTGTTTGCTGTGAATGGAGTGATGAAAGGATAGAAGTCTTTTCTAGCTCATCGATTTCTTTCCGGAACATACTGACGAAACCGTCCAATACGGCAGGATGTGTATCGACAGAATAATCATATCTGCGATCAAATCCGGATTCGGCAGCAGTGTCTGGCAGTTGGACAGATGAAGCCCATTCTTTATTGCTCCTTGAAAAACGTCCGTCCCATTCCTTATCTTGAATCGTGCTTGCAAGAACGAGCTTTACACGTTCAGGATCATGCCGAGCCAGTACGTCGGATATGACGCTTTGGTTCAAGTGCATACCATCAAAGTTACGGGATACTGTTTCTTCGATATCCTTTTTACAAGCAACATTCTCGCGATGAGATGCCCGAAAAGCTTCCAACTCATTATGCTCACGGGCATAAGCACCGGACTGATAATAGATAGGGGTCTGATTGATTTCTTCCATTTGAACTATTCCTTTCTCCTGATATTCTTCCAGGATCATTCTTTTGTCTTCGTCTGAACCGAAGAGAAGTATGTCCAATGCGTAGTCAATCGGTTCCAGATTACGAATTGCTTCTATGAAGCGTGAATCCCATTCGACGCCATCAACTTTGGGAGCATATACTTCCTTCCATCTTTGAAGCTTATGATAGTAGTTGGTCAGCGTAATGAAGCACTCTGATAACTGCTGATTGAAAATATGTTTTTCTATCAATATGGAATTTGATGGCTTGGGTACATAATGTTCTTCTTTGCCTATGGGAATGTTGAAATCTGTGGCGAGCTTTATTGCCGCATCTTTTTGCGATAATTGATAAAGGCGGGCGGTGAAGTTGATTACATCACCGTCCGCCTGACATCCAAAGCAATGAAAACGCTTATCGACTTTCATACTCGGATCATGGTCGTTATGAAAGGGACAGACACACATTCCGTTTCGTCCGATATCGATACCGTATTTTTCAGCAGCTTCACGCGTTGTTACGTTGTTCTTGATTGTATTGAATATATCCGCTGGTATCACTTCCTAAACGTATTTGGTCAATCTTGTGAGCTATGGACTGACTCGTTTGACAGGCGCTAATGCCTTGATATATAATGCTTGTGAGAACAAAAACAATAAAAGGAGGGCTTTCCCATGAACAAGACTGAATTGGTAGCTGCTCTGGCAGCAAAAGCTTCCATCACTAAGGTAGATGCAGAAAAATTCGTTAATAGCTTCGTTGCTACCGTAGAAGAAACCCTGGCCAAGGACGACAAGATCCAGTTGGTTGGCTTCGGCACATTCGAAGTGAAGACCCGTGCGGCTCGTACTGCTCGCAATCCCCGTACCGGCGAAGAAATCAAAATTGCTGCTGCTAAGGTTCCGGCGTTCAAAGCTGGTAAAGCTCTGAAAGACATCGTCAACAAGTAAGGTTTCTTCCTTTCTCTCCTTGAAGGCAGTACACGCTGCCTTCTTTTTTTGATGGTGCAGAAAGTGGTTTGCCCTACAATATTGGACACACCTTTTAGTACTAAAATATTACATTTTTCATGTCAGACTTCAGAAAAGGGAGTATCAATTTAGGGTATGCCCATACGCTTTTATTTTCATGTGTAAACATAGACTTGGTTTTCTCATTTCCTTATGATTTCTTTATATACACTATTTTTTAACCACCCTAAGATGACGACAGCCTTGCGAATAGTTATCTGGGAATTGATAATGATATATCAACTTACCAGGAGGCGATTGGTTTGATCGTGTTTTATGCTCGCGTATCTACTGAAGAACAGAACGAAGCGCGCCAGGTTGAAACTGCGCATGAAGTACAGGCAGAAAAAATATTCCTTGATAAACTGTCGGGGAAGAACACTGAACGTCCGCAGCTGGAACAGATGATGAATTTTATTCGAGAGGGTGATACAGTCATCATTTCTGAAATATCGAGACTTGCTCGCAATACACAAGATCTTCTTTCACTGGTTGAACAGATGCGAAAAAAAGGTGTAGAGTTCCGTTCAGTAAAAGAATGTTTGGACACCACAACACCACAAGGAAAGTTTGTTCTTACTATATTCGCAGCGTTGGGAGAATTTGAACGTGAAATGATTCGCCAACGGCAAGCTGAAGGAATAGCTATCGCAAAACGTGATGGTAAGTATAGAGGCAGAAAGCCTATTGATTTAGATGAAGCATATTTCCGCTCTGTTTGTCGGGAATGGCAGTCTGGAAAACGAACTGCTGTATCTATTGCAAAACAGTTTGGCTTCACAACCACTACCTTCTACAAGAAACTAAAGCTATTTGGAATTAAAAGAGATTACGAAGCAGATTAAGAAAATCAGCGTTCTTGCTCGTGCTTTTTCTTCTTGGGCATAGGTTCAACCAATTCTTTTTCGGTCTTTGGCTCGTACAGTCCGTGCATTCCGAATTTGGTGTAGAAATCAACACTATCGGATTTGACAGGTTCCTCAAGTTTCTTTCCAGTATATCCGCTATACATATCCCACAGTCCATCTTCGCGTTTGATAAAGACACCGTGCCTGCCGAAGTCTACGGCAGAACCAGGCTTGATCTGTTCGAGCTGTTTTACAAATTCGTCACCCCAACCAAAATGCGGTGCTATCCGTTTCAAACTTGGATCGACAGATGGATGCAGTGGACGTACATTATCATTCATAGTCATTTTTCCTCCATGAAGCCGGCCCTGGACATATGCCAGAGCCGGCAATTGTTTATCGTGAGTAATCCGTTGGTGTGCGATGTTCGCCATAGTGGCAAGGTTCCTTCAAGCCTTCCAATACAGAAGGCTTATCTTCCGCTTCCACTTCATGTGCTTCCTGCATGTTATGCTGATCCATGTTCAATTCAGCATCCAGTTCAGCTAATCGGCCACTTTTGGTGCGAAGTTCATCTTCCTGCGGGAAAGGCTTTCCGATTTCTTCCTTTGCCACAGCCATCTGCTGTTCCATGCTGACCAGATGATCATGCGCGTTTTCGACTTTCTTCTGCATCTGAGCCAGTGCGTTTTCGATACGGATGATATTACCGTCGGCAGAGTTGCCGATATCAACACGGTGAGTGAAAGCACCGTGCATCAACAGACGGAACTTGTTTTCAAACGTGTCGTATTCGATTTGCATGCTCAAGCCACGATAGGAACCGATCTCCGGAGATTTTCCGAAGGAAGCAGTCTTGCATTCTTCCAGGATCGCTTTACCTGCTTCTTCCTTATCTGTGATGAAATGTCCGTGAATCGTCATACCTACGAAACCTTCTTCCGGTAGCGGATGGGAAGCAACAGTAGCAATATCCTGATTGATACCGGCGATAATACGCTGATCCTGTTCGATCTGCTGCGGGAAATACTTCAGCAGTTGATCTTCCAGACGATACTGCTTGCTCTGATGGTCTGCTTTCATCAGTCTCAACCGCGCTACATCTACATCCAGGTCCATTTTTTCCTTGATACGGGGATCACCGGCGCACAAGGCTTTGATCTCGGCGTAGGAAAGCGCAGTTTCATCCACGTCATCGCAGGAACGGACGGGGCTTTTGCTCGTCATGATCTGAGAGATGAATTTCTGCTTGTTCTCAACCGTCTGCCAGAGATAGGCGTCGAAGGTTGCTTCCGTCACATAGCGATAGATGAATACATCCTTGTTCTGATTACCTTGACGGACAATACGGCCAGCGCGCTGCTCAAGGTCACCGGGTCGCCACGGACAATCAAGGTCGTGCAGGGCTACCAGCCTGTCCTGTACGTTCATACCGGCACCCATCTTCGCAGTACTGCCCATCAGCACACGAACCTGTCCGCTTCGCACTTTTGCAAAAAGCTCCTTTTTGCGAACTTCGGTATTGGCTTCATGGATGAAGGCAATCTGTTCCGCAGGGATGCCCTGAGCAATCAGCTTGGAACGGATATCATCGTAGATATTGAAATTCCCATTGCCGGTTTCTTCCGGAGTGAGAATATCTGAAGGCTGTTCCTTGCCGTCAGAGGATTTTCCGCGAGGCGTAGACAGATCACAGAACACGAGCTGTGTAAGCTTATCCGCCTGCCCGTCACGGTAAATACGGAGAATGTTGTTCACACAGGCATTTACCTTACTGCCCGGATCGTCAGGCAGAAGCGGATTGATCAATCGCTGATCCAGACCCAGCTTTCTGCCATCGGAAGTAATCTTCAGCATGTTGTCCTCGGAAGGATCAATGCTGCCGGAATGAACTAGCGCGGCACGTTCGGAAAGCTTGGCTACCATTTCCTGCTGATGCTCGGAAGGCTTCACAACGACCGTTTCATAGTGAGCGTCCGGTGTGGGCAGATGCAGCTGATCAGCGGTCTTGATATCAGCCACTTCCTTGAAAAGCGTCATCAGTTCGGGCAGATTGAAGAACTTCGCGAAACGAGTACGGGCACGGTAGCCTGTTCCTTCAGGAGCCAGTTCAATCGCGGTAGTGGTCTCTCCAAAAGTGGAAGCCCAGGCATCGAAGTGAACCATGCCTTTCTCTTTCAGCGTTTTGTACTGAAGATAGCGCTGCATGGTGTACAGTTCAGTCATACTGTTGGAAACCGGGGTGCCTGTCGCAAACACAGTTCCGCGTCCGCCAGTAATCTCGTCCATGTACTGACACTTCAGGAACATATCGCTGGATTTCTGCGATTCGGCAGAAGAAAGACCGGCAACATTTCTCATCTTCGTAAAGAGGAAAAGGTTCTTGAAGGCATGACCTTCATCAACAAACAACCGGTCTACACCTAGCTGTTCAAAGGTGACCACATGATCCTTCTTTTCTGCCGCTTCCAGTTTCTGAAGCTTGTTTTCCAACTGGCGTCTGGTTCTTTCAAGCTGTTTGATGGAGAACTGTTCGCCACGATGATGCTTCAGCTCAGAAATACCATCCGTGATCTCATCGATCTGATCCTGCAGCATACGCTGCTGGCGTTCCTGGGAAACCGGGATTCTTTCAAACTGACTGTGACCGATAATCACCGCGTCATAATCGCCGGTAGCAATTCGGGCACAGAACTTCTGCCGGTTGGCTTTCTCAAAATCCTTTTTGGTAGCCACAAGAATATTGGAACTGGGATACAGACGGAGAAACTCCGAAGCCCACTGCTCCGTCAGATGATTCGGCACAACGAACAGAGGCTTTTGACAAAGCCCCAGGCGTTTGGATTCCATAGCGGCGGCAACCATTTCGAAAGTTTTGCCAGCGCCAACCTCGTGTGCCAGTAGTGTATTGCCGCCGTACAGGATGTGTGCGACAGCATTCCGCTGATGCTCTCTCAGAGAGATTTCCGGGGTCATACCTGCAAACGCAATATGCTGACCGTCATACTCGCGGGGACGGATGGAATTGAAAAGCTCATTGTAGCGGGTAACAAGCCGGTCACGACGGTATGGATCCTTCCAGATCCAGTCACGGTAGGCATCTTTGATTGCTTGTTGCTTCTGCTGAGCCAGTGTGGTTTCTTTCTGGTTCAGGACACGACGTTCTTTGCCGTCTGCGTCCTCAATCGTATCGTAGATACGCACATCCCGCAGATTCAGCGTATCTTCCAGAATCCTGTAAGCGTTTGCTCTGTCGGTTCCGTAAGTCACATAGGCTGCAACGTTGCTGGAGGAAATCATGGTCTTGCCGTCAATGTTCCATTCAGCCGTGTAGGGAGAAAAGTTGACAGTTAGATACCGCTGAAGATACATGGGAGTACCGAAGGTTTCATACATAAAATCCGCAATGGTCTCCTTATCCACCCAGGTAGCACCCAGTCGGACATCAATCTCGGAAGCATCCAGATCCTTGGGTTGAGCTGCTTCCAACGCATGAACATTCGGTTCATACAAAGGATTGATTTCTGCTGCGGAAATCGCGTCACGAAGCTTCTGACGGACATTGCCGGAAAGATATTCGTCCGCGGTCACATAGGATTCAAAGAGCGGTGTATGAGTCTGTCCGTTCGGGACCGGGAAGATCACGCCGGTAAGCTGCTGCGTGATTTCCTCTTTGGGAATATCGGTTAACTGCTCCATATAATCCAGATCGACTTTAGCCTTTTCCGCGATGGAAATAGCCAGTGCTTCGGTCGCAGTATCTACATGCGCAGCCACCTGATGCTGACGGATGGTGCGCTTGGTGAACATATCCGCTTTACGGGCTAGTTCACCCTGTTCATTGATCACTTCCAGAGAACAGAGCAGATAGTAGGAAGCGTCTTCAGAGAACACATTGGCATTACCGCGGGAGTTAATCAGACCAAACCGTGCGGTATAACTGTCATACAGTTTGTCCAACTTTCTCTGAATAGCATGAATCTCATCATCATTGGCATTATCCAACTGAGCTTGAATCAGTTCATTCACGCAATTCCGAAGTTCAACCAGCCCTTTGGCGCGTTCTTTCGCCGTCGGATTCAGATCGGGCTGAATCATGATAGAGTTAGTGCGGTAATACACATCTCCGTCAACGACCGTGTAGGAGTAGTTTTTTACATTCGGATCAGCGGGGATCGTGTTTCGGATAGCTTCATTCTCATTAAGTTCCGGAGGTTCCGCTTCCAGGTACTGTCCGCTGATATGGGTAACAGCTTCGCGCAACTGCTCTGAAAGGTCAGCGCCTTCGATGGGAACACAGGCCGTTTCGGTCTGATTCCCGTACATCCGGTTATCCCACACCATTGTGCCGAGGACCATTTCGGGATGCTCGGCAAAATAGCTGTTGATTGGCAATCCGTCTTCAGTCTGTCCGAGATGCACCCAATCCGGTTCGATAGCAATGGGCTGTTCTCTCTTTTGCAGGAAGATGATATCACTGGTCACTTCAGTGCCGGCATTCGCCTTGAAGGCTGTGTTCGGCAGACGGATCGCGCCCAGAAGTTCAGCTCTCTGCGCGATGTATTTCCGGACTTCGGGATTCTGCTTATCCATCGTTCCCTTGGAAGTGATGAAAGCAACAACGCCGCCGGGGCGAACCTGGTCCAATGTCTTCGCAAAGAAATAGTCATGGATCAGGAAGTTATACTTGTCAAAGGCACGGTCCTGTACCTTATAGGAACCAAAGGGCACATTGCCGATAGCCAGATCAAAGAAGTCCTTTTTATCAGTCGTTTCAAATCCAGCGACCGTGATATCTGCCTTGGGATAAAGCTTCTGAGCGATTCTTCCGGTAATGCTGTCTAACTCAACACCGTACAGCCGGCTTTCGGTCATACTGTCTGGAAGCATACCGAAGAAGTTACCCACACCGCAGCTGGGTTCCAGTACATTGCCTGTATGGAACCCCATCTGTTCCACCGCATCATAGATGGCACGGATCACAATGGGACTGGTGTAATGCGCGTTCAGCGTAGAACTGCGGGCAGCAATGTATTCTTCGGGAGTCAATGCCGCGGACAATTCCACATATTCATCTGACCAGTTGGGTTTGGTTTCATCAAAAGCGTCTGCCAAACCACCCCAGCCAACATAGCGGGAAAGGATTTCCTGTTCATCGTGTGTTGCGGATCTCTGCTCCGCTTCCAACTGCTTCAGCAGATGAATGGCGTTCATATTGGCTTGGAACTTAGATTTCGCACCGCCTTCGCCTAGATGATCGTCCGTGATATGGAAGTTTTCAGCAATGGGAGCAGGAGGCTCAGGAACACGTTCTTCTTCAGCAGTCGCAGTGAGATCAATCACGATACTACGAAGATGTAGTTCCTCGTCCGGGGTTTCGGTGGATTCATGGACAGGAAGCAGATTATTATTGCGTTCGTCTTGAGCCAGTAGTCTTTCAAATTGTTCAATGCTTTCGGCACGGAGTACAGGATATACGAGCGTCGGATCACGAAGCTGAACACCGAAAGGAGTCTTTTCTTCGATCAAAAAAGCGGTACCGTCCAGATAAACGGTATCGCCGACATCGTAGGTATGAGGTTCTGTACTTTCGGTCTGAGAGATTACCGGTTCGCTGATTGGTTCGGCAATGGGCTCATCCGCTGTCTCTTCAGCTTCAAGCATTTCATTCGGAACATCCTCCGGAGTGAAATCCTGTTCTTCTTCGTCGGGTTCTTCCGGAGAAGACATTTCAGCAACTCTCTCTTCCGCTTCACGAAGCTGAAGGACTTCTTTCTCCTTTTCGGTAAGATAGAGATCCTTGCGAATCAGAGTTACAACACGGGAAGAAACCTGTGACCAGGTGAGAAGCACCTGAGGCGCATCGCCTTTCTGAAGCTGGATTCCCTTGGAATCGTGGTTCTCGCCGCTGTGGTCGGAGCCGGAAACAGCGTGAGATCTTCCGCCGATTCCATATTCGTTCTTCAGAAAATCGGCTCTCTCTTTGGTGGAATGAGGCGGGAAAGCAGTGAAATACTGATAAATCCGACCTTTGCCACCGGCAACACTGCTGCCGCCCGTAATTGTTGCGTCAATTTCGTCTTCCGTAATGAAGGTCTGAACCCGGGCTACTTCTGTCAGCAGGGAATCATAAGTCCGCCTTGGCATAACCAGTTCATTCAGCGCGGGAACCATGAATTCCGGTGTATAGAACCGGAAACGCATCAGATCATGATTCTGCCGGTAAGCATCGGTAAAAGTTCTTGCTTCCTCAGTTAACAGAGAAACGAAATCAGGATCTGTGAGTGCATTTGCCAGGCGAGCAGTTTCTTCAGGAAAACCTCCTCCTCGCAGAGCTTTCAGTGTCGGCATGTATTCTTCTGCTTCAGAAGCCATATCCCGACTCATATACCACAGACTTTCAGCGAGGCGTTTCCGTTCATGAATCGGTGCTGAGGCCAGTTCAAGCATACTGAGATACTGACCGGATTCCATCAGATCGCCGATCCTCTTGGCTGCGTCTTCCCAGGTCAACAGTTGGGACATATGAACATTGCGCGCGTATTTGCCATTAGCAATCCGAATGCCGGAATCTTCATACCATGCACTGTACTGCCTGCCGTTGATAACCAGACCGTTTCCACCGTGATAGAGGCGTTGCATCCGTTCTGCGATGGTTGTAACAGGCATCTGCTTCATAAAGTCGTTGGCAATGATCAACCGTAGATCAGTGGTGTTGCCGCCCTGACGCAGTACCTCGTCCACAACTTCCTGGGGTACAGAAAAAGCGAAGGGCGTTTGTACGCTCTCCGCTTCAAGGATATCAATCAGTTCAATCTGTTCACTTTCGCTCGGAACAATGAAACTCATTTGTTCCGAAAGCCGCATCAGTCTGGATTGTTCTTCGGGGGTTAGTTGTAGATCAGTTCCGAGAGAATCGTCTCTTCCGCCTGGTGCTGCAGATTGTTCATCTGCGCTACCCAGCTCATCTGATCCTTCGCCTTCAGTTCCTCCGTCACGTTGTACTGCTTCTTCAGGTTCGTCATCAGGGCTTCCATCCTCGTCTGCGCGGTCTTCTCGATCTCCTGCAGGTGCGGCATCAGCTTCCCGGTCAGGAGCAGCCGACTGAACAGGCCAGGACGGTTCTCCTTCAGATAGTCTTGACGCATCAGTGCGTACTTGCCCAGCGGGGTGTCGATCTTGTCCGCTTCGGTCAGAATCAAGTTCGGGAACAGGTAATCTCCCTTCCGGGTGTAAGTCAGCTCGCTCATTTTCATGGCTCCTTTCATAGCTCTTGATAGTTGCTTCGATCTGCCTCAGAACTGTACTGCTGATTGTATTGATCGCGGTTCCCAGTTCCATCAGGGCAACGGGAGTGTTCCAGTTGAAGACATCCGCGAAATCTTCTCGTTCAGCTTCCGGTTCCAGTCCGCACCGGCTTTCCAGAGTGAACTGGAGGCTGTTTGCCGCCAGTTTCCGGAAGGAGGCCCCGATGCTGAAATCATCATACCCCTGCATAAAGGTATCCGCAACGCTGTCGATGATGTCTCTACGATGCTCGCGCCAGTAATCCAGTGCTTTCCTCTGCGCAATCTGCTCAAGCTGGGCAGCAAGGCCCAAAGAGGCAAGCGCATCAAAGCGGTCTTCCAGCATATCGGAAACACTGGATAAATGTTCTTCACGTAGAACCCAGGGATTCACGCTCAGAGAATTATGGCGTTCTCCAGTATCGGACACATCAAATACATAACGCAGTCGCGGACCGTAAGGGGTAGGTGTGATCAGTGCGATGCCCTTTGTGCCCTTGCGAATGTATCTGTGCATGGTGTTGTTCCAAAGGTCGAATTCAGCACAGGCCGTCGCATCAGGACGCTGGGCATAGATCAGAAGCTGATCATAATAGTTGTATTTGTAAAGCCGTGCGGATGTGGTCAGGAAATCAGCCCAGCCGCGGTAATCACCGGCAAGCTTTCGGGCTGTATCATCAGCCAGTTCCACATATTCCTGTGCTTTGTTGGGCATACTCAATCTCCTTTTCAGTCAGTTTTGTTAATGTATCATTCAATTTCAGCATCTGGATCAATCTCGTCAAACAGATCGAGATAAAATCCGTCATACGCTGAATCTTCACAATCGAACGAACAGTCCGGTGTCAGACTATCGCTGAGTTCGTCATATTCCTCATCGCTCATATCCTTGAGCTTATGAATCACACCATCAGCCAAATCATGAAGATCTGTTTCATCCGGCATCAAATAACGCATCATGTTCTTCAATTCCTTTATGGTTCCTTTACGGTTCCCGGGGTCATAGATACAGATCAAATTGAGTTCTTCAGTAGTAAAAACAGTCATGTGAACCTCCTGTTGTTTGATTTAGAAGGGCAAAAAGAAACAGGATGATCAACTGGTCATCCTGCTTCAAAATTGTGTATTCTGTTGTTTGAAAAGTCCCGATATTACTGGGTTTGTTGGTACTCCATAGCGGGATAAATCAAACATTTATCCCCGTAATTTAATTCGATTCAGCCTGGATTGAGGCACTTCCTCAGCATAATGATCTGATCAGTCCGGTATTCTTCTTCAAATCCATTTTTGAGGAATAGTGTAACTGCTGGGTTATTGATTGCAATATCATCATGAAGAACGAAAACACCGTTTTTCTTTGCTTCATTGCACAAAAGCTTTAAGGCAGCAGTTCCGTAACCATGATGACGATATTTGGAATGGATGATAACATCAACAAGCCACAGATCCTGTTCTGAATCATGATGCCATGCAGCTTCGCCAATGTAGATACGGCTGTTATCAAGTGTCACATACCGATAGAAACGCTCTCCACAGGGATTTTTTACCCAGTGGTCGAACCAGTCTTTCCATTTATCTTTTGTAAACTGGATTGTACCACCCCATGCATTGTTGTAGCTCATGGTTTCTGGATCAGACAAAAGCAGTTGTCGAAACCACATATCGTCGAATTGTGGCTCGTAAAGCCTTATTTTGTGATTATCTGCCAATTGAATCATTCCTCGTTTATCTCGTCAAACTGGGATTTGGCGGCGAGTCGCCGCAGACAATTCGTGCTCGGTGCAGCGTGAATCGCAACTTCCCTGACCCGCTCGGTATCGATTGATGCTGATAAGCTGGGATTGGTTAATCAATATTCCCAATACTTCCAAGAAGTTTACCGATACTATGATATTTACCCGAATATATCACTGGGTCAAATTTTGTCAAATCAACATCAAATGTATCTTTACATTCAATTTTCTCATCCATTTGAATATTCATAATGTTGCAAAAGAAAGTTGTGGATTCTCCTGT
>CALGBY010000037.1 GCA_937886445.1 uncultured Clostridia bacterium
CTCTGCCTGCTGATTCCGTTCAGGTGGATGGCGTTACCTTTACGCTGGAAGAAGTAGCATATCGTAACCACGGTCTGTATGGCTTGGTTACCATTACTCCCGGCGATGGCATTGTGCTGCTTGGTGAAGATTTCGAACTCAGCGATGCTTACGGTTATGCCGTGCATTACGGCGATAAAGCGCCGGAGGGAACCATCTCTATTCAGGAGAAAGCTGCCCAGAATGGCAGTACCATTAAGCATGTGGGGTTCAATCTTGACAAGATCGGCGTGAATAATGGCGCTCTGCTGGAACCCGATGGTTGGGGACTCGGTGAGTATCCTCAGCGCGATGGCAGCATTCAGCTTCTGTTTGAAGTTGAGGATGGTATTGCGATCTCCGAAGGTGACACCTATACCATTCAGATGACGGCCACTGTGTGTGCTGTTTCGCCTGATGGTGTCGTAGATTACGAGAATCCCATCAATCAGGTGTGGACGGTAAAAATCAAGCCTGAACCTTTTGCCGAGGTCGTTGGCACGCCTGCTGATGCTGCAGAAGCGCCTGCAACTGTTGCACTGTCCGTGGGCAATACCACAGCAGAAATGCAGATCATTGTTCCTGACGAGTATACTGCTAACGGTACTTTGCCGGTCTACAAAGCTACCGAACGTGACTTCAGCCAGGGTATAGATAACAACTGGTTCAACCAGAGCGGTGTGGCAAAGGAAGTGCTTGACACTCGCCACATTGGCGGTATGGTCGATTTCAATGATGGCGGTCATCTGGACTGGGGCAGCTATTATCTCTACTATAACACTTACGATGGCACCTGTGAAGCTGTCGGTGAGTTGGAGGACGGCACCCTTTTCACTGAAACTCTGCCGAAGCAGGCGCTGGTATCGGATGTCAGCAGTATTGCCGGTTGGATGGTTATGGGCTTTCCCGGAACGGATGAGGTGTACAACCTGGAAAGCACCCAGTTGAGTACCATCAGCCTGGACGAAGCCAAGGCGCAGGCCGAAGCCCTGATGGCCAAGCTGGGCATGACCGGTTACACCTGCACCACGGCGCTGGACATGAGCGTGGATCGTATTTACCATATGGGCGCACTGTATAATGCGGCTATTGACAGCGGGGCAATGTATACCAACGCCTTCCGCTATGACTATTCCACTGCCACATCCGCTGATGAAGGTTACTACCTCTGTTACCACAAGTTTGGCACCGATGGCGATATCGCTGGGCAGTTTGAAGCTGTGTTTTATGTGACCGCAGACGGTATCAAAACCATTAACCTGCGTGACGCCTACGAGCAAGGTGAAGTGATCCATACGCCTGCGAAACTGGTGGATACACAGACCGTGGCGGCTGCTCTGCCCGGTGAAATGGCTGACTCCCGTTTCCCTGAAGAGGTGAAGCAGATCACCCGTGCCACCCTCACCTGGATGCCTGTTCGCGCCGATAAGGGCGACGGCATGGTGATGACTCCGGTTTGGGTGCTTAGCTACCTGACCGATGAAGGCGAGCAGCAGGGCTACGAGTGCTGGGCAGTGTTCGATGCAATTGATGGAAAGCTGATCGATGCTGTCTTCAACTGATCCCATTCTCGCTGGATAACAGCAACCCCGCCCCGTCGTTCATCGGCGGGGCTTTACCAATTATGCGCTGGCAAGTCCTTCTGGAGATGTGATCGTTACTGGCGGCTATGATGTGATTAAGAGATCAAATGATTATCTCATCTTTTTCTCCTTGTGTTTTCCGACAATCCGTGCCAAGCAGATATTGGTATCTACCTGGCACGGATTTGTCCATTACGAGTAAATCAGCTCATCCAGCAGAATCTCCTCGATCCGATGGTGGATGCAGTTCATACGTCGTACCCATTCCAACTGATCAGTCATTTTCAGGGCTTCGGTCACACCCTCGGCTTCCTTCATCTGCGGGATCAGTAGATCCAAACGAGCATGGCAGGTGTCATCGATTTCATGCAGGTGTGCCATGAGTTTTCCTGAAAGCAACAACTGGTTGAACAAGCTCTCCCGGTACTTCTTGAGGTAATCGAGTCGCATCTGACCGTATTTGCCGATGGGCTTCTGTTCTTCCTCCGTCAGACCAAGGTCAGGCAGCAAGTAGTCTCCATAACGAATGTACTTGAGTTCCATGGGGTATCCTCGCTTTCCGCTGCAAACGAAAAAGCAGCTATGATCTTGAAGGTTTTACCATTCAAGACATAACTGCTTGAGGTGCTGTGCTTTCAACAGCTCCTGTAAAGGAGGGGTAAACCTTCCTTTACATAATAACTTGTGTACCGGAACCGTTTTTATTTGACCCGGACAGCCCGGAAAACCGGACCGCCCGTATCTGCTTTTATGCGTTTATCAGAAAGCGCCCTGCGCCAGCATGGCCTCGGCCACCTTCTTGAAGCCGGCAATGTTAGCACCCGCCACCAGATCATAACCCAGGCCGTTCTCCTCGGCAGCGGCGGCGGAAGAATCATGGATGTTCTTCATCATCTTTTTCAGCTGAGCGTCCACTTCCTCAGCCGTCCATACCAGGCGCTCGCTGTTCTGAGCCATTTCAAGGCCGCTCACGCCCACGCCGCCGGCGTTGACCGCCTTGGAAGGCGCGACGATCATATTCTTCTGAGCGCGCAGGAAATTGAGCGCGTCATTGGTGGTGGGCATATTGGCCACTTCGATGTAGTATTTCACACCGGTCGCGGCGATCTTCTGCGCCCATTCCAGATTGACATCGTTCTGGGTGGCGGCGGGCATCATGACATCCACATCCGCGGCAGCCCAGGGCTTGCTGTTTTCAACAAAGGTGCAGCCGAATTTTTCGGCATAGGATTTGCAGTGCATGGGGTCATTCTGACGCATCCAGAGGATGTAATTCAGTTTTTCCTCGGTGCATACGCCATCGGGATCGGAAATATAGCCGTCCGGGCCGGAGAAATAGGTCACCTTCGCGCCCAGCTCAGCCGCCTTCTTCATGATACCCCACGCCACATTGCCGTAGCCGGACACCGCGATGCGCTTGCCCTCGATGCTGTCGTTTTCATGCTTCAGCACCTCGCACAGATAGTACACGGCGCCGTAACCGGTAGCCTCGGGACGGATCAGCGAGCCGCCGTAGCTCAGACCCTTTCCGGTGAGCACGCCGTTTTCCCATACGCCCTTCAGGCGGCGGTACTGGCCGTACAGATAGCCGATCTCGCGGGCGCCCACGCCCATATCACCGGCGGGAACATCCACATCAGGCCCGATATAGCGATACAGCGCGGTCATATAGCTCTGGCAGAAGCGCATGATCTCGGCATCGGACTTGCCGGCAGGGTCAAAATCGCTGCCGCCCTTGCCGCCGCCCATCGGCAGGCCGGTAAGGCTGTTCTTGAAGGTCTGCTCAAAGCCCAGGAACTTGATGATGCTTTCATTTACATTGCGCTGGAAACGCAGACCGCCCTTGTAGGGGCCGATAGCGCCGTTGAACTGGCAGCGCCAGCCGCGGTTGGTATGCCACGCGCCCTGATCATCCATCCACACCACGCGGAAGGTGAACATGCGCTCCGGCTCGGTCATACGGTTGAGCAGATCCGCTTTTTCATATTCGGGATGCTTTTCGATCACGGGATCCAGAGAGGTGAGCACCTCTTCCACAGTCTGGCAGAATTCGGGTTCATTTCCGTGCTTTGCCTTTACATTGGCCAGCACACTTTCAAGATAAGCGTTCATAATTATGTTTCCTCCTTCGGATGAATGATCATTGGATCGTTTGAAAATGGGCCGAAACCATTTTCAAACTCCCGGGCTGTGCCTCCGGATGAAGCACCGATGTCTGTTTGAAAATGGGCCGTACACCATTTTCAAACTTGCTTCGGGGATCAAAACACATGCGAATTATATCACGCGCATATTTTCATATCAATCAATAATACCGCCGTTTTTTTACAAAAAACACAAAGAATACAGATATTTGAGTAGGGTGTGTTTCTGATATGTAATGACCTTTGTCAACCCCTAAATTGGGGAAAAC
>CALGBY010000038.1 GCA_937886445.1 uncultured Clostridia bacterium
AGGGCAAAACATGAGGCACCGTTCAGCGTGCTGACGAATTGTGCGGTATTGCCTTTAATCCATTCGTTTTCCGGAAGGAAAAAACATCACCGGATAAATATCCGGCAAAACGGGAGACACGGCGCCAAACAGAATGACAGAACCGTAAAGATATGCTATAATAAACTGTAAAAGTGTATGCGGACGGATTCCGCACCGGGAGTGGGCAATGAGCGAAAACGAGACAATGCTTATGAATGAAGGCAACGGAATGATCCGGGAGGCGGATGAGGTGATCCGCGCCAGCCGCAGTGTGCAGAGAGATTTCAGAAAACCCATCTGGCGGGCGTTTCTTTCCGCTGTGAGGGATTACGGGCTGATCGAAGCGGGGGACAGGGTGGCCTGCTGCATTTCCGGCGGGAAGGACAGCCTGCTTCTGGCGGTATGCCTGCGTGAACTGGCAAAATACTCCAATGTGCCGTTCAGTGTTGAATATCTGGCGATGGATCCCGGATATACAGAGCAGAACCGTGCTCTCATGGAAAGCAACTGCCGTAAGCTGGGCTTCGCGCCGAAGATATTTGAAACAGAGATCTTCCGCGCGGTGGACAGTGTGGATAAATCACCCTGCCATGTGTGTGCCGCGATGCGCAGAGGATACCTGTACAAGGAAGCGCAGAAGCTTGGCTGCAATAAGATCGCCCTGGGGCATCATATGGACGACGCGGTGGAAACCATCCTGATGAGCCTTTTGTACGGCGGGGAGTACAAAACGATGATGCCGGAGGTCAATTCCGAAAACTGGCAGGGGATGAAGCTGATTCGCCCGCTGTATCTGGTGCGTGAAAAGGATATCATCGCGTGGAAGGAACAGATGGGGCTTGAAACACTGCGCTGCGCCTGCAAGGTGACAGCGGGAGATACAGGCGGAGGAGCCCGCGCGAGAGTAAAAAGGCTGATAGCGGAGCTTGAGAATGAGAATCCGGCCGTATTCGGCAATATCTTCCATTCCGCGGAGCATGTGGATCTTTCCTATGTGCTGGGCTATTCTCTGCCCGGTGAAAAAGAAGTGCACTGTCAGTGCGAGGCAAAAAATGAAACAGAAATTTGATGTTAAGGGAATGACCTGCGCCTCCTGCGCTGCCCATGTGGAAAAAGCGGCAAGGAAGGTTCCGGGCGTTGAAAACGCCTCTGTGAATCTGCTTGCGAACACGCTTACGGCAGAAGGAGAGTTTGATCCCGGGCAGATCGTATCGGAAGTGAAAAAAGCCGGATACGAAGCGTTTTTGCCGGGAAGCCGTCCTGCAGGGAATGAAAAAGAAAAAAACGCCGATGAAAAAGAGACGCGTACGCGTCTGATATGCGGGCTGTGTTTTCTTGTGCCGCTCATGTATCTTTCCATGGGCGGCATGCTCGGGCTGCCGCTGCCTTCCTTTATGACAGGAACGGAAAACGCGCTTGTGCATACCCTGTCGGTGTTTCTTGTGTTGTTGCCCATCCTTTATGTGAACCGTGTATACTATCAGCGGGGGCTGAAGGCACTGTTTCACGCGGTGCCCAATATGGATTCGCTGGTGGCACTGGGTTCTCTTTCCGCGCTGCTTTACGGTGTGTTTTCCATGCTGATGATGGCTTACGCGATGGGGCAGGGGGATATGGAGCGCGTAAACGCGCTGCATTCCCGGCTGTATTTTGAAGGCGCGGGTACCGTGCCTGTGCTGGTCACCGTGGGCAAGACACTGGAGGCCCGGGCGAAGGGAAAAACGGGAGAAGCAGTGGAAAAGCTGCGCCGGCTCGCGCCCGATACCGCGACGCTTGTAAGAGACGGGAAGGAAACGGAGGTGCCGCTCGGCTCGGTGCGGCCGGGTGATATCCTGCGGCTGCGCACGGGAGACCGTGTGGGAACGGACGGTACAATCGTTTCGGGACACTGCGCGGCCGATGAAAGCATGCTCACCGGTGAAAGCCTGCCTGCGGAAAAGCAGGAAGGAGACCGGCTTTCCGCAGGTACGACCGTTTTTTCGGGCAGTGTGCTGATGCGTACCGACCGTGTGGGAGAGGATACGGCACTGGCCGGCATCATACGCACCGTTACGGATGCCGCGGCTACCAAGCCGCCCATCGCGAGGCTTGCGGACCGGATCGCGGGGATCTTTGTGCCCTGTGTGATCGCTGCCGCGATGATCACCCTCTGTATATGGCTGATCGCGGGAAGAGACACGGGCTTCGCGCTTGAAAAGGCGGTGAGTGTGCTGGTGGTCTCATGCCCCTGCGCACTTGGTCTGGCAACGCCGGTCGCCGTTACGGTGGGCATCGGCAAGGGAGCGGAGAACGGCATTCTGTTCCGCTCGGCGGAGGCGGTGGAAACGGCCGGAAAGGCCAGATACGCGCTTTTGGACAAGACCGGTACCGTAACGGAGGGAAGACTTCGAATATCACGGATACTGGCGGACGCGGGCAGGGAAAGCGAATTGCTTTCTGCAGCCGCCGCGCTTGAAAAGGGAAGCACACATCCTGTGGCGAAGGCCATACTGGAATATGCCGGCGAAGCGCGGATAAGCGAAGCAGCGGATTTTCACGAGTATCCGGGGCTGGGCGTTAGCGGCAGGATCGGTACGGAATACTGTCTGTGCGGAAATGAAAAGCTGATGCGGCAGCAGGAGATCGCGATCCCGCAACGCTTTTCCACTTCATCAGACGGCGAAACCGCCGTATATATCGCGAAGGGTGGGAAACTGCTGGGGGTGATCCTGCTTTCGGACGCCCTGCGTGCGGACAGCAGGGAGGCCGTGATGAAAATGAAGGAATACGGCCTCATCCCGGTGATGATCACCGGAGACCGCCGGGAGGCGGCGGAACGGATCGCCGCGCAGGCAGGGATCGAGCAGGTAATGAGCGGGGTGCTGCCGGAGGGCAAGGAGGAAAAGGTAAGGGAGCTGGAAAAGCAGGGTACGGTGCTGATGATCGGCGACGGAATCAATGATGCCCCGGCGCTTACGCGGGCGGATGTGGGAATGGCGATCGGAAGAGGAAGCGATATTGCCGTGGACAGCGCCGATATCGTGCTCGCGCGTTCTTCCCTCACTGATGCCGTAACGGCTGTGCTGCTTTCAAGGGCGATCATACGGAACATTCGGGAAAACCTTTTCTGGGCGTTTATCTATAATCTGATCTGCATCCCGCTCGCGGCGGGCGTGCTGGAAAGCGCGGGGATCTCCATGAATCCCATGCTGGCCAGCCTCGCGATGAGCCTGTCCAGCGTATGTGTGTGCCTGAACGCGCTGCGCCTGCGTTTCTTCAAAGCGGAACGGGCGGAGGCTGCCGTATGCTGCGCCGGGGCGGAGCCTGTAAAGCCGGAGGAGGGCATCCGTGTATCGCTGAAGGTAGAAGGGATGATGTGCTCTCACTGTACGGGCATGGTGGAAAAGATCCTGACCGACGCGGGAGCCCGGGATGTGAAGGTGACGCTGGAGGATCTTACCGCGCGCTTTACCGCTCCCGCCGGGATCGATAAGGATGAGATCCTCAGGAGAATACGGGAGGAGGATTATGAGCCGGGTGAATGGAAGGAGGAAACAGCTTGAAAACCACATTTGAAAAAAACAGCCCCGTTACACTGACGGCACTCAGGATGATGAAGAAGCACGCGGCGGAGCTTTTATGGCACCTGCCCCTGCAGCTTCTTTCGCGTGTGCCTCTGTATGTATGCCTGTTTTTTACCGCGCGGGCGCTGCTTGCCGCGAAGCCCGATATGGCCGGAACGGCCGTGTTCGGCGCGCTTTCGCTGCTGCTTTTCCTACTTGTCGTGCTGCCCGCCCGCTTTGCCTTCGGCGAGGCGCTGCGCCTGATGGCGGACGAGGAGGAGGACTGTACATCGGAAAAACCCGATCTGAGAAGGGAGATCCGTTTTCTGCCCTACAAATTTGCCCGCTGGCCGCTTTATATCAAATGCTCCCTGAAGCGCGCCCTCGGAGGGCTGCCGGCACTGCCCTGGGCCATACTGATGGCGGCGGTCATCCTCTATATGCGTTTTCTGCTGGGAGATACCCTTCCCTATAACGAAGCCGGACATATCGTGCGCGGGATCGCGAAATGGCTGCTGGGTGGCGATGCCGGCTCCAAGGTGCTGAACACCGCGGGGATCGCCCTGCGTCTTGCAGGGGTCTTTCTGTGCTGGCTGTTTGCTCTGCTTGGCTGGCAGCGTTATCACGGCGCGGAATACCTTGTGCCGGACTGGGAAAAGCAAAGGCCGATTGGCGGTACATCGCGCGTGTACACGGCCGTGACGAACGCGCTTTACTGCCTGGTAAGCCTGCTGCCCGCGGCGTACGCGGTATACAGATATTATGTTCCCTTCTTTGCGGACGCGGAGGATATTTACGGCCTGCTGCAGGCGCTTTTCGATGTGCTTTTTAACGATGTATCGGCCGGGATGATCCTGCAGGCCGCACTGTGCCTTTTGCTGGTATGGCTGCCTGTGC
The DNA here is from genome assembly GCA_937886445.1 of uncultured Clostridia bacterium. Taxonomy (GTDB): domain Bacteria; phylum Bacillota; class Clostridia; order Christensenellales; family Aristaeellaceae; genus ZC3RG03. Next base: position 4,461 of record CALGBY010000038.1, read on the forward strand.
GCCTGCTGAGAAGGACGCGTGCCGCGGTAAGCGTGAGCAGGGAGGAGGAACGGCTGCGCAATGCGACTTGACAAGCTGCTCTCCGCGCTGAATGTATGCACGCGCTCCCAGTGCCGCAGAATGCTGGGAAGCGTGACCGTGAACGGGCAGAGGCCGCGCTCCGCGGATATGGATGTAAAGGAGAGCGATGTGATCCTTGTGCGCGGTGAAAGGCTGGATACCCGTCTTTCCAGATGCCTTGTGATGAACAAGCCTGCCGGAGTGCTTACCGCGGCGGAGGACGGGAAAAGCCGTACGGTGATGGATCTGCTGCCCCCTGTATACCGTTCTCTTGAGTGCATGCCGGTAGGCAGGCTGGATAAGGATACCACCGGGGTGCTTTTGTTTACCACCGATGGGCAGCTTGCGCACCGCCTGATCAGCCCCAAAAATGAAGTATCCAAGGTGTATACCGCAAAGGTGGACGGGGTACTGGACGAAAGCGATATACGTGCCTTCGCGGAGGGAATCCATTTTAAGGATTTTACCGCTCTTCCGGCAAAGCTGGAGATCCTTTCTCCCGATACCGGCCGTGTGACCGTGTATGAGGGCAAGTATCATCAGGTAAAAAGGATGTTTCAGAGCAGGGGCAAGCCCGTGCTGACGCTGCGCAGGGATCGCTTCGGGCCGTTCTGCACGGAGGACGGGCTGCCTGAGGGCGCTTTCAGAGAACTGGATGAGGAGGAATGCCGGCTTTTGTACAGTACAGCCGGTATGGAAATGAAATGAGCGAGCATTATTATACTTCCCTTCCCACTTCCGCCTCACATATAAGGGAATTCAGCTTTACCTACAGGGAAGAGCGGATCCTTTTTGAAACGGATAACGGCGTTTTTTCAAAAAACGAGGTGGACGCGGGAAGCGCGGTGCTGCTGAACGCGCTGCCTGAGGAAATGGAAGGAACGCTGCTTGATATCGGCTGCGGCTGGGGCGCGATGGGAGTGTCTCTGGGGAAAAAATATCCGGCGCTTTCGGTAACGATGGCGGATGTGAATGAGCGCGCGCTGGAGCTGTGCCGCAGAAACGCCGAAAAAAACGGCGTGAAGGCCGAGATCCTTGTATCCGACGCGTGCGCGGCAGTGGAGGGCAGCTTCAGCCATGTGATCACCAACCCGCCCATCCGTGCCGGAAAACAGGTGATCTACCGTTTTTTCAGTGAGGCTGCCGGGCATCTTGCACCGGGCGGCGCGCTGTACGCGGTGATCCGCAAGCAGCAGGGAGCCCCCAGCGCGATCAGGTATATGCAGACGCTGTATGCCGAGGTCTCCGTGATCGAAAGAAGCGGCGGATACTGGGTGATCAGGTGCCGTGAACCGCTTGAGCACACTTGACAAAAGACACATAATTTGGCAAAATACGCATGTAGAATAAAAAAGCTTTCCGGCCTGCCGGAACGCGGATAAGAAAAGAGGCAATGCAATATGGCCACAGAACAGCAGAAAAAGAAGGTAGAAGAACTGCTGAGCGCATATGAAGGTGAAATGGTCGCCACCCTGCAGAAATGGGTGCGTATCCCCAGCGTGATGGGCGAGGCCGCGGAAGGCGCGCCTTACGGAAAGGATGTGCGCCGCATGCTGGACGCGGCGATCGGGGATCTTGACGCAATGGGCTTTGAAACGGGGATCTGTGACGGTCATGCCGGCTACGCGGATCTCGGAACAGGGGATGCAAGAGACGCGCTGGCTGTGCTGGCGCATCTGGATGTGGTGCCGGAGGGCACCGGCTGGGACGGAGATCCCTATTCCGGCGATGTGAAGGACGGAAAGATCTACGGCCGCGGTACCAGCGATGACAAGGGCCCCGCGGTGGCGGCGGTCTACGCGATGAAGGCCGTAAAGGAGGCCGGTATCCCGCTCAGGAGGAAGGTAAGGCTGATCCTGGGCTGCAATGAGGAAGTGGGCGGCGGCGAGGATCTGGAGTATTTCGCGTCCCATGCCGTGATGCCGCGCTGCGGTTTTTCCCCGGATGCCACCTATCCCGTGATCAATATCGAAAAGGGCGGGCTGCATCTGTGCCTTTCCGGCAGCACGGAAAACGAGGGACTCAATGTGATTCGCATCCATGCCGGTACCCGGGCTAATGTGATCCCCGGCGAGGCCGAGGCGCTGGTTGAAAAGAAGGCCGGCATAGCGGAAAAGATCACCGTGGCCGCGCTGCCGTTCCCTGTGACCGTAAAGGAAACAGATGAGGGAACTGCGATCTCCACCGTGGGCAAGCTTGGCCATGCCGCCATGCCCGATCAGGCGAAGAACGCGATCGGGCAGCTGATGCTGGCGCTCAAGGCCGCCGGTGTGAAGGGCGCGATCGAGACGGTGGCTGATGTGATCGGCACCTCCTCGGACGGTAAAGGACTGGGCATTGCCGTGCGCGATGAGCTGTCCGGAGCTCTGACCGCCTCCATGGATATTTTCAATGTTGAAAACGGCCGGTTTGACGCGGTGATCGATGTGCGCTTCCCGCTTTGCGCCGGTCAGGATGAGCTGGTCTATATGGCAAAGCAGTCTCTTCCCGGCATCAGCGTGACCGTGAAGGCCGCTCGCGGTGGCCATTATGTGAGCGAGAAGAGCGAGCTGGTCAGAGGCCTGCTGAAGGCCTATGAAGACGCGACGGGGCTGAAGGGCTACACTGTCGCCATCGGCGGCGGTACCTATGCCCACTATATGGAAGAGGGCGTCGCCTTCGGTGCCACCTTCCCCGATGAGCCCGATATGGCGCATCAGGCCAATGAATATATGTCACTTGAGACCCTGTACAGAAATATGCGTATTTTCGCGAATACGATCATTGAGCTTGCTGCCGAATGACAGCGGAAAAGGAGATAAATATGACCCGTACCGTTACCTGCATCAATTGTCCGATGGGCTGTCGGGTGGAGGCTGAAATCGAAAACGGCGAAGTAGTGAGCGTGAAGGGAAACAACTGCAAGCGCGGAGAGACCTATGCCCGTCAGGAGTGTGTGCGTCCCATGCGCATGGTCACCGCGGCGCTCGCGGTGGAAGGCAGCGCCACACCGCTCAGCGTGAAAACGGCGTCTCCCGTTCCCAAGGAAATGATCGCGGAATGCATGAAGGAGATCGGCAGCGCAAAGGTGGTATTGCCCGTCAAAATCGGCGATACCGTAGTGGAAAATGTGTGCGGGACCGGTGTGAATGTGATCGCCACCCGTTCTCTTGAATGAGGGGGAAAGTTTGAAAAATGTGTTCGGCAATTTTTCAAACAGACATCGGTGCTTCATCCGGGGGGCGGGCCATAAAGATGATGACCGGGCTTGCACCGATCCCCATGCATCCCGCCTACCGCTCCGGCAGCGCGACGCCCTGGGGCGGCAGCGGGCTGAGGGAATACTTCGACAAGGATATCCCCGATGCGTGCACCGGGGAGGCACTGGAATGCAGCTGTATACCGGGTCTGAACAGTACGGATGACCGCGGTACACCGCTTTCTTCGCTTATTTCCACGCTGGGAGAACGGCTGACCGGTACAGCGGTGAAGGGGGAGTTTCCGCTTCTGCTGAAACTGCTGTGCGCGAAGGACCGGCTGAGTGTTCAGGTGCATCCGGATGACGCCTACGCGCGTGAACATGAAAACAAACTCGGAAAAACGGAGGCATGGATCATTCTGCATGCCGAGGAGGGCGCGTCCATCGTATACGGCGTAAAGGAAGGCACCACGAGAGAACAGCTGCGCGAGGCTTCTGAGAAGGGAAAAGAGATCGAGCAGCTGCTCAGGCATGTGCCGGTCAGGGCAGGCGAGGTATATTATATCCCCGCCGGAACGGTACACGCGATCGGCAGCGGCATCGTGCTTTATGAGATCCAGCAGTCCAGCGATGTGACCTACCGTTTTTACGACTGGGACAGGACGGACAGCCAGGGGAGAAAAAGGCAATTGCATACCCGGGATGCCGTTGCGGTTACGGATGTAACGCTTTCCGGCTTTGCCGCTGTGCCTGTTGAGCTTGGCCCCGGACGCTGCAGGCTGCTTAAAAACGAACACTTTACCGTGGAACGCTGGGACAGCAGGACGGGCGTGATCAAAAAGGATCTGCGCCGTTTCCGCATCCTGACGGCGCTCGGAGAAACGCGTCTTAGCTGGGAAGGCGGCTCAATGCAGCTTACCGCGGGGCAGACGGTGCTGATCCCCGCCGATACCGCGGAGCTGACGGTATCCACCGTGCAGCTGCTGCTCTCCATGCCGTCCGCGGAGGATGACTGACCAATAAGAAACGCGCGGCGCCCGCAAAGGCGCCGCTTTGTATACTGATTCGGATCCGGAGGGATAGATTTGGATATCATTAAAGCACTTGAAGAACGCGCGCCCGGTATGAAGGTAACGGAAAATGTGCCGATGAAGGACTATACCACGCTGCGCGTGGGCGGCCCTGCGAAGGTCATTGCCGAGGTGCGCCGCGTGGAGGATGTGCGCGAAACAGTGAAGGTGTGCCGCGAGGCGGGGCTGCCTGTGCTGGTGCTGGGCAATGGCAGCAATATGCTGGTATCGGACGCCGGCTTCCCGGGCGTTGTTCTTTTGATGAAAAACAACGCGTTTTCGGGCATATCCGTATGGGATCAGGTGATCTCCGTGCAGGCGGGTGCCCTGATGAGCAATCTGGCGAAAACGGCCTGTGAAAACGGATTGACGGGCCTTGAATGCGTGAGCGGGATCCCGGGCACCGTGGGCGGCGGCCTGTTCATGAACGCCGGCTCGTACGGCGGAGAGTTGGGAAGCTGTGTACAGAGCGTGACCGTGCTGCTTGAAAACGGAGAAATGGCCGTATACAGCCGGGAGGAAATGCGCTTTTCCTACAGGCATTCCCGCCCGATGGAGGAAAACAGCGTGGTGCTGGGAGCGGAATTCCTTCCTGAACGCGGTGACCGGGAGGAGATCGCCGAAAAAATGCGCGAGCTGAACGCCAGACGCCGTGACAAGCAGCCGCTTGAATACCCCAGTGCGGGCTCCTTTTTCAAGCGTCCGGATGGATATTTCGCGGGCGCGCTGATCGAGCAGTGCGGCCTGAAGGGCACGCGTGTGGGCGGTGCCGCCGTGAGCGAAAAGCACGCCGGCTTTCTCATCAATCTGGGCGGGGCCACCGCGAAGGATTTTGCCGACCTCTCTCTGCTGGTGAGCGGCCGGGTGTTTGATGCCTTCGGCGTGCGTCTTGAGCCCGAGGTGCGCTTTATCGGAGGAAACGAATGACCTTTTCGATGCGTGCCAAGCAGGAAATGATGCGTATCCGCCCCGAAAAGCACTGCTGTGTGCTGTCGGAGTTGTCCGCGCTCACACAGTGTCTGGGCTCTCTCGGCCTGATGGGCGGCGGTAAATATAAGGTGACCTACCATGTGGAAAGCAGCGAACTGGCCAGACGCGTATTCGGTTTGCTGCTGATGGGGCTGCAGATCACCGCGCAGATGGAATACAGCGTGCTGCCGCGTTTCGGCGGAAAAAACGCTGTGGATATGACGGTATCGGGCGCGGACGCAAGAAAGCTGCTGATCGCCCTGCATATGATGCGCACGGCGGAGGGCGGGGATGAGTTTCGCGGTATACCGCGTACAGCGGTCAACCGCAACTGCTGCCGCAGGGCGTTTCTGCGGGGCGCGTTTCTGGGGGGAGGCAGCGTAGGAGACCCGGATAACGATTACAGGGCCGAATTCGTCACCGTTACGGAGGACCGGGCAAACACCCTGCTGCGCGTGCTGGAAAAAAGCGGGATCAGGGGCGCGGTAACAGAGCGGCGCGGCCAAAAAATTGTATATGTGAAAAGCGGGGACGGGGTGGCCACCCTGCTTGCCGCGATGGGCGCGCACACCGCGCTGCTGGATATGGAAAACACGCGTATCCGCCGTGCCGCGGTGGGGCAGGCCAACCGTGCCATGAACTGCGATACCGCCAACATGCGCAGGCAGACGGATACCGGCCGCGCGCAGGCGGAGCGCATTATGGAGTACTCAAGGGCAAACGGTCTGGGCGCGCTGGATGAAACACTGTATGAACTGGCCAGAACAAGAATGGTCAACCCGGATATCTCTCTGGAGCAGCTGGGCGCCATGCTGGACCCGCCCGCGAGCAAATCAGCCGTGTGCTACAGGATGCGCAGGCTGATGCGCATCATTGACGGAAGTAAAGAATAGACTGTGCAGCCTGTTTGAACCCCGTCCGGAGGGCGAACCCTAAGGATAACGAATGAGTGTTCTGCAGGCCGGCGGCGCCATCGGAAAATACCTGTATGCTTTATATGCAAAATCAAAGAAATCCGGCAGCCGGTATGTGCTGACGGATTTCTTTGATTTACGCTGCTTTGCCGAAAATGCAACGTGGACGGCACTATTTTTCCGTATCCGGGGAAGCATACTGCTGTTTATGCAGCTTTTCAATGATCCTTTCCGCTGCCTCAATGTGCATGATCCAGTGGCGGGACAGCGGCATCCGGATAAGCCCGCTCACATCCTTGCCGCACCAGTAATCGATCAGCCAGACAGCGCTTTCATCGGTGCTTACGGTACGGGTGTCGCGAATGCGCTGCCTGTCGCTGTCCGTGAAGCGCTGTTTCAGGTCTTCATAACTGAGATCATTCAGCCACCGGTCTGTTTCTTCACGCACGGCCGCGGCGTATCCGTACAGAGCGGAGATATCCAGAGAGGCTGAAAAGGTGCCGATATCGCTTCCGGACAGCTCGTTGCCGGTGGTAATGACGGAGGCACCGGTCTTTTTATCAAAGTCCTCTGAAAAGAAGACCTGTTCTCTGTTCCTGATGAGGGTGTTGACTGTGATATCCTCAATGCGCATGATGTGCCAGATAGAATAGGCTACGCTCTTGCTGTGATAGCCCTTCGCGTTCATAAAAGGCATGGCGCACCAGTCGCTGTCACGAAGTGTTTCACGCCAGCCCGGCATTACGGAAAACAGCTCGCTTCTCAGGGAAAGAAGCTGCTCCTTCGCTTCCGGAAAGCCGGCCTTTGTAAGCAGTGACTGCATCCTTTTGTTTTTTTCAGACCATTCTCTGTTCATAAAATCCCTTTCTGATGAAAAGCATGGCCCTGTTCCGCTTTCAGCCTTCCGGTTCCTCCTCCGGGATCCAGATCCGGTAGTTGCCGGAAAGCATCATGACCGCGAACAGGTAAAGGCAGTTATCGTAATAACGCCGCTTTCCCCTGCGCAGAGGCGTGTTCCACAGGCGTTCCAGCCACTGCTTATCCAGCGTGACGGCGCTTGCGGCACCCAACGTGGCAAGCAGCCCCACAGGATGCATCACGGGCTCCTCCGCGATCTCGCCCTTGAGCGAACAGGCCCATTCCATGCAGTCGGGACGGGCCTTCAAAAAGGCCTGCAGACGGTATTCCACCGCGTCCAGCCGCTCATCCTCCCCAAACCAGATGTGGTTGAGAGCGATATTGGAGGCAACGCGGTAGGCATCGGAGTAAAAGGTGAACGGCTTATCCATGAAGGGACGGCAGGTGCCGTCAAATTCCGCGTGTGTAGGTGAAAGCCCGGTTTCGGGATCCGCCGCCGCGGCGATGTGCCGGCGGCTGGCCTCCGCGGCCTCGCGCCAGAAATCCCTGTCCCTTTCATCGGCCAGCAGGGCGAAAAGTTCATAAAAGTGCGGCAGATGGTAGGAAGGATCGCTCCACAGCGTTTCCGGGATGAAGCGGATGCAATACGTATCGGGATCCCACATGGGCATGCCGCCCTCCACCATCTCGCTTTGATGCACGCAGTGGCGCAGGATATCCCGCGCAAGCTCCGCGTAGTCAAATTCATCGCTCTTCCAGCGTGCCGCCGCCATGAACAGCGCCATCGCGTAGTACTCTTCACCGTCCGGCGCGGGGCCCCACGCGTTTTTTGTTCCGTCCGGCTGCACAGACCAGGCGAAGTATCCCGCGTGAACGCCCGTATCCATCCGCATATAGCGCAGAGAGAAGCGCAGCAGCTTGTCAAACAGATCCTGCCTTCCCAGCTGCACGCACATCATCATGCCGTAGCTCATGCCCTCGGTGCGCGCGTCATCGTTGCCCGTGTCCACCAGGCATCCCGCGTCCGGATCCGTATCATGCCAGATGCTTTCCTCTTCGTCAAAAAACATCGTGTTGAAGCAATCCGCCACCCGCTGCGCCGCGGTTTCATCGTCAATGCCGATCAGTTCAAAGTAATTTCTGTATTCACCTGTTTCAAACGCTCCGGCCATATCAGCAGCCCTCCGCTTTTCGAATTTTTCTTTATCCGCCTCCCGCGGGCACTGCCCACATTATACACTTATCCCTCTGCCCGCGCAATAAAAACCCTTCCTAAAGAGATGGAAAACAGATTGTCAGCGCGCGGCGCGCGATGGTATAATGTATAGGGTTTTTGATTTTTCAGGAGGCAGAAATGAAACTGAACAGGCTGTCTGAAAGGATATGGGTATATCCTTATGAGGAGGAACGGGACAGGCCGAACCTTTCCTATATCCGCGGGGATCATTTCAGCATCGCGGTGGACGCGGGGCATTCCGATGCCCATACGGCGGAATTCTACCGGGCGCTCGGGGAAGCGGGGCTTCCGCTCCCGAAGGTGACCGCTGTTACACACTGGCATTGGGATCATACGCTGGGAATGCATGCGGTACACGGGCTTACGGCGGCATGCACGCGTACCAATGAACATCTGAAGCAGTTCAGGCAATCGCTTTCACAGCCCGGAGGACGCGAACGGCATCTCGCGCTGCATGAGAGCATCCGCAGGGAATACGCGGGCGGAAAGCCCATCATTACGGCGGAGGCTGATATTGTGTTTTCGGGAGAGCTGCTGCTGGATGCCGGGAATTGCCCCGTGCGCCTGATCGGGACGGACGCGCCCCATACCGATGATTCCGTTCTCGTTTTTGCCGAAAGCGAAAGGGTGCTGTTTATCGGGGATGCCGCCTGCGACACCTTTCCGGACGGGGTCAAGGACATCGTGCTCGCGGGAAGGCTGGCGGATACGATCAGCGGGCTGAACGCAGGGATCTGTCTTGAAGGCCACTGGACGCCGCTTTCCGCTGAGGAAACGATCCGCGATCTGCTTGAACAGGATATACGATGACCGCGGCGATTGACACGGCACACGGCTGTATGCTAAAATCACTGTGCGGGCGGTTCCGCGCTGTACGCCGGAGACGCCTGCCGAGTATGTTTTGAGCCGGAAGAAGGGATACGGATGTTTACGGATATTCATTCCCATGTTATCTGGGGTGTTGATGACGGCGTGTCGTCATTTGAAAAGGCACAGCAGCTTCTGAGAGAATGCGCGGCGGACGGGATCGACAGGATCGTGACCACTCCGCATGTTACCCCCGGTCATTCCGAGTTTCCGGAGGAGAGATACCTGAGGCATCTTGAGGATACCCGCGCGTGGCTCAGGGACAATGATATCCCGATCACGCTTCATACCGGGGCCGAGATCCTGTACACCTCCTATACGGAACGGTTTCTTTCCGAGAGGAGGCTGCGTACGCTGGCGGACAGCGGATATATGCTGGTGGAATTCATGCCGTCGGATAAGTATGACCGCCTGCGCCGTGCCGCGGCGGAGATAGGGAACGCGGGCTTTACCCCTGTGTTTGCTCATGTGGAACGCTATGAATGCCTGAAAAAGACAGATCAGATACGTGAACTGATCGACGATTTCAATGTGCTCATCCAGGTGAACGCCCATACGGTGACAGAAAAACCCTCTTTTTTCAGAAGAAAGTTTATTTACGGCCTTTTTGAAGAGGATCTGGTGGATTTTGTGGGTACGGATACACACGATATGTCTTCCCGCCATCCCAATATGAAGGAGGCCTATGCCCGCCTTTCGGAATGGCTCGGCAGCGAGAAGGCGGACGCGCTTACCGGCGGAAACCAGAAAATGCTGTTTGAATGATTTGACCTTACGGAGGAAACAATGAAAAGCTTAGGCAATTTTATTATGCAGGTGCTGCGCGGGATCGTGATCGGCCTCGCGAATGTGATCCCCGGTGTGTCCGGCGGCACGATGATGGTGTCGATGGGCATCTATGATACTGTTATATACAGCATCAACCATCTGTTTTCGGAATTCAAAAAATGTTTCAAGGTGCTTCTGCCCTACCTGATCGGTATGGTGATCGCGATCCTCGCCGGTGCCGTTGGCCTGAAGGTGGCGTTTGCCGAGTTCCCTCTGCCCACCAACGCGCTGTTTATCGGCCTGATTCTGGGCAGCCTTCCCTTCATTCTTCACGAGGTGCGGGGACAGAAGATCGGCTGGCAGGGTGTGCTTTTCTTTGCCGCGTTTTTTGCCCTGGTCGTACTGCAGAAGGTGCTTGAGGGCAACGGAACGGTGACCATCGAGCTTTCCGTGGGTGAAGTGATCAAGCTGCTTCTGCTGGGAATGGTCGCCTCCGCCACGATGGTGGTGCCCGGCGTATCAGGCAGCATGATGCTGAAAACATTGGGCTACTATGAGCCTATCGTGACCGGTTCCCTGCCTGAGCTGCTGAGCGGGCTGAAGGAAGTGCTGGCCGGTACGGCCGGCGCCTGGGACACCGTGCTTCACAATGTGGGCATTCTTCTGCCGTTTGGCATCGGTATCATCATCGGCTTTTTCGGTATCGCAAAGCTGATCGCCTTCCTTTTCAAGCACTGGAAGGGGTGGACCTACTGCGCGATCCTCGGTATGGTGGCCGCGTCTCCCGTGGTGATCCTGATGAACAGCGCGCTGTACGAAAACATCAGTGTGCTCTGGGTCGTGGAAGCCGTGCTCTGCTTCGGCATTGGTGTGGTGATCGCGCTGCTGTTCGGAGAGGATACCGGCGCGGAAAAAGACATTCAAAAAGACCGTGTATGAACGATGGCCCGCGGAGTGTTGCTCCGCGGGCCGTTGATATTTTCCGACAAGACCGGTGATTTCAAATATTTTGAAAAAACAGCAAATTATTGCTTGACACACGCCGAGAAAGTGCTATAATAACATCTGTTCCCGCAAGACGCGCCATTAGCTCAGTTGGTAGAGCACCTGACTCTTAATCAGGGTGTCCCGGGTTCGAGTCCCTGATGGCGCACCAAAGCGAACCGTGTTCCGAAAGATCCGGTTCGTTTTTTTGTACGTTTTGATGAAAAAACTGTGTATCGGCAGGTACATTAATGAAGTTCCTCACGACCGGTGTATGCGCGCAAACCGGCCAATAGTGCGCTTTTGTAAGCCTTTCCGATTGGGATAAGCGTGCCGTCATTCATAAGCACTTTTTCATCGCGGACAGACTGAATGTAACGCATGTTTATAATAAAGCTTTTGCCACACCGTGCAAAGGACTGCCCGGGAAGCATCTCAAGCAGCCGGCAGAGCGGAAAACGCAGTGGGATCCTTTCTCCATCGATCATGTGTATTTCGACAGCATGCAGCCGTACTTCAATGTAGGTGATATCGCTGTACGGTATTGCCGTGTACGGTTTGTGAATGATCAGAAAGGGAGAACTGTTCTGCTTGTATTTCCAAAACCGGTACGCGCTGTTCAAACATTCTGTCAGCGGTTCTGTTTCGACGGGCTTTATCAGGTAACGGAACAGGCTTAATCGATAGCCTTCCGCTGCGTATTCGGGGCGGTCGGTGACAAAAACGATCATCATTCTGCTGTTCGTCCTCCGGATAATGTCTGCGAGTTCCGGTCCGCTTATTTCCCCGGGAAAACAGGTATCAATAAAGAGAAGATCGGCTGTTTCTGAGAAATCGGTATATTCAAGCAGATACTCCGAAGAGGAAAAGGTTTCTATCGAAACAGCCGGAAGACAGTCACTTTCCTTTGCCCAGCTCAGAATACGCTCTTTTGTATTCTGCAGATATTTGAAATCCCTGTCGCATAAGATGATACGCATGCTTTCCCACATCCTTTTTACTGTCAGATCGGGAGCTTTTTCCCTTCCCTTATATAAGATGCCGAAAAACTGTTTTTGTTGCAGAAAAAGCAAAATTATATTTTTGTGTAATGATTTGAAAGAAATGGTATCCTTTCGTATGCAGAGAGTAAAGCGCCATACGATGACGGATAAAGCAGCAAAAGACTGTTTTGAAAACGCGAATATTATCCATTCTATGATAGGGACTGACGTTTTGTGCCTATATCCTGCTTTTGGTGCCAAACTGCTTGACGTGATATAGAATTTTTGATATATGTGAATCAGCAGGGATTCAATGTAATGAGATGCAGGAAAGGAGGCAAAATATCCCTGCTGAAGATATCAGCATAGCCGTTTCTGCATAACATAAACAATTGAGTATACCTATGCCTGTATCCATTGCGGTCATATCAAAACCGTGGAAGTGCGATGTGACGATGTATCTCAAGGGGAATTCTGCACTGTACATGATACAGGCAGATAAAGATTAATGGGAGGGTGAATATGAAAAGAGCAACAGCCCTGTTGATGTTGTCTGTATTCATTTTGCTGTGTGTACCGGGCGCGTTTGCCTTGGAGGAAGGCCTTTCCGTCATCCGTATTACCTGTAACGGAACCGAGCCGCTTTCTCAGGAGGAAGCGATAAGTGCGTATTTATGTATCGAAGCGACTGACCATACGGAAACGGCCTTTTTGGGGGAAGTGAGTCTGAACGCCTCGTCACAGGATTATGTGGATGGTATTCTACCGCAAAGGAGCCTGCTTGTAAAAGGCGATGCTGTGGGCTTTGTGCTTGAAAACAACGGAGCGGACGCTCTCAGAACGGAAATAATCAACGCGCTTTGTTCATCTCTTCTTTCACGCCTGAGCAGCGGCATCTGCGTTTGTGCGGCGGAGCCTGTCGAAGTATATCTGAACGGTGAATATATGGGAATTTATTCCCGGCGTGAGAGCGCAGAAAACGCCGTAACGCGTTTTGAACAATCTGTCGGACCATATACGCTGAATATTGCCAACGCGGGCGGAAGCACGGTGTACGGAGACGCGACCGGGCTGAAGAAGGCGCTCAAAGCGTTTTCCGAGGGAGGAAAGCCGGAGGAACTCGCGGAGATCCTGGATATCGAAAGCCTGCTTGAACATATGGCTGTAAATATGTATTTCGGTTGTGCCGATATCATCGGAAACCTGAACCTTTATCAGGTGAATGACGGATTGTGGAAATGCGTTACTCTTGATTTTCCGTACGCGTATTTCAAAACCCCTGAAAGTCCGGCTGCCGCGCTTAAACAGTCTCAGCACGGATATCTTGCCGAAACGGTATACGCGCTGCTTGAATATCCCGAATACATGGATCTGTTTTGCGAGAAACTGTCAGTGCTTTATCGCGAACTGCCGACAGATGTGATGCGGGAAACAGCGGAAATGGAGAACGCAAGGATCGCTTCCGCACTGCCCGCTCATATGGAGAGATGGACAGATGAAACAATAAAAGCACTGAAGGATGCGTATCCGATCTACAGCGTTTCAGATGCACAGGAAGCTCTGCGGTATCAAAGATACCGCGTGTATTACCTCCGGGATGTTTCGCTTGTAAAGTATCCGTGGGACCTTTGCGTGAGCATGAAAAAAGAGTTTGACCTGCCGGACGAAGTCATGGATAAGTATTTCGGCACCGTGATCGGCACAGAGCCGGAAGTGACCGTTTTGACACCGGAGGAATTTTACGTTGCCAACCCGTAAAGCGTAAACCGAAGGGGCGTTTATGACGTATGCTGTATACGGAATAAACGCCTTTTTTGTCGTTTTTACGGCCGGAATGCGATGGCGGCGACCTTGCTTTCGTATCCCGGCGGATGTATAATGCTTTCGCGTGTATGCGGATATTCATAGCGCGGAAGCGCGGAGGACACGAATGGACGAACGCGTATTGATCATCTATACCGGCGGAACGGTGGGCATGTTCCGCACGGAACGCGGCTATGCGCCGCAGAAGGAAGCGTTTCACAGGTTGCTGGATTCCATGCCGGAGCTGAGAAGCCCCGCGATGCCGGAATGGGATATACTGGATATGGATCCGCTGCTGGATTCCTCCGATATCACGGTAAGAGAATGGAATCTGATCGGCAGCGTGATCGCGGAAAACTACAGTCGGTACAGCGGCTTTGTTGTGCTGCACGGTACCGATACCATGGCCTATACCGCGAGCGCGCTCTCCTTTATGCTGGAGGGGCTCAACAAATGTGTGGTACTTACCGGATCGCAGATCCCGCTGTGTGAACTGAGAAACGACGCCAGAGACAACCTGATCACCGCGCTGCTGATCGCGGCGCAGGGAAAAGCGCGGGAGGTGTGCCTGTATTTCGGCGGAAAGCTGCTGCGCGGCAACCGCAGCATGAAATACTCCGCGGACGGGCTGATCGCCTTTGCTTCTCCCGGCTTTCCGCCGCTGGCGGAGGCCGGTATCGAGATCCGCTACAATGATAAGGCTCTGCTTGCGCAGACAGGGGAGAGCTTCCGCTTCCAGCCGCTGGAAAATGTGCCGATCGGCGTGATCAAGGTGTTTCCCGGCATTCAGTTTGAGCTGTTTGATTCCTTTATGAGTGAAAAACTGAAGGGGATCGTGGTGGAGACCTTCGGAGCCGGAAACATACCGGGCCGCGGTGAAACGCTGCTGCCGGTGCTGCGCAGAGCGGAGCTGAACGGCACTGTGATGATCGTATGCTCCCAGTGCCCGCAGGGAACGGTGTCGCTGGGAACCTACGAGACCAGTACACCGCTGAAAAAAGCGGGAGCCGTGAGCGGCTATGATATGACGACCGAGGCGGCGGTCGCGAAGCTGTATTACCTGTTCAGCAAGGGATACGACCGTGAAACCGTAAAGAAACTGACGGAAACGAATCTGCGGGGAGAACTGACCTCCCGCTGAGCAGGCGCTGCCCCGAATGCTCATTCTGTGCCGTTTTTTTGCTTTACTGCGCGTTTATTGTTCCCGGAGACTCCTGTATGTTGCTTTTGCGCCGCGCAGCCGTTACAATACAGCGGAACGATCACGATGCCGCGCGGGAGGATAAGGATATGAGAAAAACGATGCTCGTGCTTCTGCTCTGTGCTCTCATGCTTTCCATGACGGCATACGCGGAGGAGGAAAATGTTATGACGGAAAGCTATAAAAAGGCAAATGAAAACAACCCGCTCTATACCCAGCGCTTCGGGGCGGATCCCGGCGCGATGGTGTATGAGGGCCGGGTGTATGTGTTTATGACCGATGATACCGTTGAGTACGGCGCGGACGGAAAGGTGAAGGAAAATACCTATTCGCTGATCCGCTCCATCAACCTGATCTCCTCGGATGATATGGTCAACTGGACCGATCACGGCAGGATCCCGGTGGCTGGGAGAGACGGGATCGCGAAATGGGCGGTCAACTCCTGGGCACCCTGCGCCGCGCACAAGAAGCTCAATGGCAAAGAAAAGTTTTTCCTTTACTTCTGCAACGGCGGAAACGGGATCGGCGTGCTGACGGCGGACAGTCCCACGGGCCCCTGGAAGGATGAGCTGAAACGGCCGCTGATCAGCCGCACCACGCCCAACTGTTCAAATGTCACCTGGCTGTTTGATCCGGCAGTGATGGTGGATGATGACGGTACGGGCTATATCGCCTTCGGCGGCGGTGTGCCGAACGGAAAACAGGCCGCCCCCGGAACGGGCAGGATCGCGAGGCTGTCGGAAGACATGCTTTCGCTGGACTGTGTACCTGTTACGCTGGATGTTCCCTATCTGTTTGAAGACAGCGGGATCAATAAGATCGGCGGGAAATATGTGTACACCTACTGTTCCAACTGGCAGACTGCCGGCAATACCCTCGGCATCACGGACGGCGCGATCGAGTATATGACGGCGGATGATCCGCTTGGCCCTTACACCCGGCAGGGAGAGCTTTTTCCCAATGAGGGGCGTTTCTTCGGCCTGTACGGCAATAATCATCACTCCATTGCCGAGCTGAACGGAAAGCTCTATCTGTTTTATCACAGCAGGCCCGTTGAAAAGGCAATGGGGATCACGGGCAATTACCGCAGCCCGCAGGCGGATCAGATCATCGTTTATCCGGACGGTTCACTGCGTCCGGTGCGCGGAACGATGAAAGGCATCGAACAGCTGAAGCCGCTGGATCCTTTCCGGTATGTATCCGCCTGTACGCAGAGCCACCAGGCCGGGATCAGCTGTGACGGAGAAAAGGTGACCGGTATCGATACCGGAGACTGGATACGGGTCTCCGGGGCAGACCTCGGTGAGGGCGCGGTCTCTTTCACGCTGTGGGCTCAAACGGATTCAGCGCTCACGGTGTCCGTTTTCGCGGATCGCCCCGACGGGGAGCCGCTTTGCACCGCCGCGTTTTCTGAAGGGGCGGATCCTCTTACACTCCCTGTATGTGTAAACGGGATCCATGACCTGTATTTCGTATTTGCCGGCAGCGGAAGCTTCACCGGATGGCAGGCAAACAGGTAAATCAGCACATAAATATGCTGCCTCTCATGATCATGGGGTTTTGATCATGAGAGGCAGCTCTTTTTTGATCTTTCGTAAAAACACCGTCCCGTTGAGCTTCTTTACGCGTTCCTGTTTGTTTCCGCGGCATGCTGATCCCCGGGAACACACGGCGCTTCCGCCCGGGATCACTCATTTTTTCATCTCAAGAATGATCATATGGGGGTATTCCGCGTTTTCCTGCTCATCATATCTGATATTCTCCGCAACGAGCGAAAGGATACCGCCTGACAGCGGATCCATATTTTCCACCCTGCCTGCCGGTTCTCCGGAATAGGCAAAACGCGTTTCCAGACTTCCTGTTTTTTCGGAATATTCCACTGTCATACGAAGCCTGTCTTCTTCACGAAGCGAGGGCAGCAGCAGGCCGTTCAGGGTCTCTTCAAGGCCCAGCTGCAGATTGCGCGCGGAGCGGTCGCTCAGCCCCAGCCGCGACGCGAACTGGGCCATATGCTCGTTCAGTACCGCGTAATCGATGTGCTTCGGGTCCATCTCTTCCTCCAGAAGCTTCAGCCGCTGCACGAACCGGCGCGTCTTCTCTCTTTGCGGATGCTCGAAGATCTGCTCCGGAGTTCCCTGCTCATAGATCACGCCCTCGTCCATATAGAACACACGGGTAGATACATCGCGTGCGAACTGCATTTCATGCGTCACGATGATCATGGTGAGCCCCTTCCGGGCCAGCGCGCGGATGACCGCAAGCACCTCACCCACCATGGTGGGATCCAGCGCGGAGGTGGGCTCATCAAACAGGATGATTTCGGGATCCATGGACAGGGTACGGGCGATGGCGGCACGCTGCTTCTGCCCGCCGGAAAGCTCATCCGGGTAGGCCAGCGCACGATGCTCCATGCCCACGCTTCTGAGAAGCTCCATTCCTTTGTCATAAGCCGCCTGACGGCTTTCGCCCAGCAGCGTGACCGGCCCCGTCATCACATTTTCGATGATGCTCATGTGTTCAAACAGGTTGAAGCTTTGAAACACCATGCCCATTTTTCGCCGTATCAGGTGGACCTTCGCGTTCTTCCGCGTAATGGATTCCTCGTCGATCAGTATCTCGCCGGAGGAGGGTGTTTCCAGCATGTTCAGGCAGCGCAGAAAAGTGGATTTTCCCGTTCCGGACGGACCGATGATCGAGATGACATCGCCCTTTTCGATCTCCGCGTTCACATCCCTGAGCGGAGTTACTCCTTCATAGGCTTTGCATAAGTGACGGATGCTGATCACAGCATTTTCACCCCCTTTACACCGCGGTGCGCCCGATTGGGTTTCAGCCTGATCTCAATATGAGACACCAGATGTCCCAGCAGCGCGGCCACGGCAAAATAGATCGCCGCCGTAGTGATCAGCGGAAACAGCGCGTCATAGGTCCTGCTGCGAATGATATCGCTCATTTTGGTCAGATCCTGCACGGCGATATATCCCACTACCGATGTGGATTTGATCAGTGATACCACTTCTCCCTTATATACCGGCAGAAAATGCAGGGCGGCCTGCGGCATCACGATACGGAAAAACGCGCTCCTGCGGGTGTAGCCCATGGCCAGCGCGGCCTCCATCTGACCGGCGGGCACGGCATCGATACCGGTGCGCATCATTTCGGATACATAAGCCGCGAAATTCATTGTAAACGCCGCCACGGCCACAGTCAGCCCTGAAACGGAGGCATCGGTAAAGATGACATAATACAGGATCAGCAGCAGCACTACGATGGGCGTGCCCTGCAAAAGGCGGATATACCCTGTGGTCAATGCGATGCAGAACCTGTTTTTCCCGCGCCGCAGCATGCAGATACCGAAGCCCAGCAGCGTGCCCAGCACGCCGCTCAGCAGGGAAATGCACATCGTAGTCCCCAGCCCCTCCAAAAGCAGCTGCCAGCGGCTCTCTTTGATAAAGGTGGAAACGAAGCTGTTCTTCAGAGAGGTGAAGAAATCGGTCTTCTCCATGGGACAGCGCACGATCATCACGGTTTTTTCAGCGGAATACGGCACGGTAAACAGTACTTTTTCCGCGCGTTCATCGCTGTAGGTGATGCCGTTGGCCACGATATCCGAACGGGTACCGAGGCTGGGAATGAGCGCGTCGAAGCTCATATCCATGATTTCCAGTCCATAGCCCTCTTCGCGGCAGAAGCGGGTAAGCAGATCGATATCGATGCCTACGATGCTGCCGCTGCGAACAAAGTCATACGGGGGATAAGCGCTTTCGGTTGCCAGGCGGATCGTTCCGTTTACAGGCTCCAGCGTCTCAAAATCGGTCACCTGATGCTCGGTATCGTCCGTCAGCCATGCTTCCGTCACGGCCTGCAGTGTGCCGTCTTCTTTTGCCCGCGCGATAAACGCGTTGAGCTGCGCCTGCAGCCTGAGCCCGGTATCATTTTTGGCGAGTGCCATGCATATATCCAGTTCTTCCAATTGCTCCGGCAGATAGGTGATGCCGTCAACATCATTGATCAGTTCACGCGCTGTTACTTCGCTTGTCAGGAAACCGTCCAGAGATCCCTGCCTTACCTGCTGTATCATATCCGGATAGGATGTGAAATAGGAAATATCGGATAAAGGAAACTGCTCACGGCAGAAAAGGTCATAGCTGCTGCCGGTCTGCACTCCGAGACGAATGCCCGGCGTGTAGAATTCTCCGATGGATGTAAAGAACGCCTCTTTGTCACTCTTTGCCGATCCGGGCAGCAGTATGGAGACCAGCAGCAAAAGCATTATCGTACAGCATGTGATCCGTAAAACGGTTTTCGGCCATGCATTTGAAATCATCAGGGCCCCTCCTTATAGTAATGCACGCGTCACATAGATCGCTTTTTCATCATATCACAGAACAGGGGAAATGTACAATGCAATAAACGGCAACGGCACGCGGCCGGCCGCAACGGGAAGAGCGTTCATGATCTGATCTCTTTCTTCTGAAGAACTGTGCGTCCGGGAACTTCCGTGTGAACGAAAAAGGATTGCCCCGGTCATACCTGCTATCCGGAGCAATCCGTGTGATCAGCTGATATATTCAGCACTGCTGTTCCTCTGCGGTATTCCCAGCTGTTTCCGCTTCGCAGACCGGTTTCTCCTCGGGCAGCTCCGCGTCCTCGCTTTCGATGCCGCCTGCCTTTTCGATATCCGCCCGGGTGAGCGTCATCAGCAGTTCCTCCGTCCATTCCGTGTCGCTGCCCAGCGAAGCAAGACGGTCCGCCTGCGCGGCGATGGCCAGCTCAAACAGGTTGCGCACGCCGCGTGCGTTGCCGAATTCCTTTACACAGCGGCTTTTATCCGTTATCAGGTCCTTCAGCGTTTCCCGGGCGTCCTCCGCCAGGCGGTAGCCCTTGCCGCAGCGCATATCAAAGATGCCCATCATTTCATCCACCGTATAATCCGGGAAATCAATATAGCGGTTGAAGCGGCTGGCAAGACCGGGGTTGGAATGGATAAAGCCCTGCATCAGCTCTATATAGCCGGCAACGATGACCACCATGTCATCACGGTTGTCTTCCATGGCCTTCAATACGGTATCCACGGCCTCCTGACCGAAATCATTCTCACCGCGGTCCGTAAGGGAATAGGCTTCATCGATGAACAGCACGCCGCCCTTGGCCTTGCTGCATACCTCCTGCGTTTTGATGGCGGTCTGACCTACATAGCCGGCCACCAGTCCGCTGCGGTCCACCTCCACAAGGTGTCCCTTGCTGAGGATGCCGAGTGCCTTGAAAACGCGGCTCATCAGACGGGCGACCATGGTTTTGCCTGTGCCCGGGTTGCCCGAAAACACCATGTGCAGGGAAAGATCGGGTGTTGACAGCCCCATCTCCTCACGCTTTTTGTTGACGGTGATCCAGTTGATCAGGCTTTTTACCTGAGCCTTGACTGTGTCCAGACCGATATATCCGTTCAGCTCCGCTTCAAGGTCCTCGATCGTTTCCGCGGGTTGTTCCTCTTCTTTTGTTTCTTCTTTTTGCTCCGCCGCGTTTTCCTTTGCTTCGGGCGCGCCGGTATCGCTGCCTTTCGCGCCGCTGTTCGCGCAAAAATCGCTCAGGGAAGTAGAAAGAGGTTTGCTGTCTCCGGCAGCGGCCTGAGCATCCTCAAGCGAGGGCGCCTTGGGCGGGGCGGGGAAGGAAGCAAAGGGGTCCGTTCTCGCGCCCCACAGATCCTCGCCCACTCTTTTCATGCTTTTTCCCAGTTCATCAATGATCTGCCTCTGCAGCCTGCAGATCTCATCTTTACGGTCCATATCCTGTCCCTCCGGAAGCTTGCTTTCTTATGCTCTTTCAGATTATAGCAGAAAACACAGCCCGCGTCAAAGCAATTTGGTGAAAATCGCATGCATAAGCGTTTTTTACGGGGCGTATTGCGGAAAGAGAAGGGGATATGTTATAATATCGTTGTTTCTTTGAAATATGTCAGTGAGGGAAAACCATGAAACAGCCGCTTGTATGCGCTCTGATGGCACATGTGGATGCCGGAAAAACGACGTTATCCGAGGATATGCTTTATCTGTCCGGCTCGCTGCGGAAAGCCGGACGTGTGGATAACGGAGATACCTTTCTGGATACGGACAGCCTTGAAAGGGAACGCGGTATCACCATCTATTCCAAAACCGCCCGTCTTTTCTGGCAGGACAGGGAGATCTGGCTGGCGGATACCCCGGGGCATGCCGATTTTTCCGGTGAAATGGAAAGAGTGCTGGATGTGCTGGACTGCGCTGTGCTGGTGCTCAGCGCCGCGGACGGGGTGCAGAGCCATACGATGACGGTGTGGAAGCTGCTTGAAAAATTCCGGGTGCCCGTGCTGATCTTTGTAAACAAGATGGACCGTCCCGACGCGGACCGCGACGGGCTGATGGATGATATCCGTTCCCGTCTTTCCGAATACGCGGTCGATATGGCGGCTGATGACGCCGATGAGCTGTGCGGACTTATCGATGAGGAATCACTTGCGGAATATGAAAAGAACGGGACGGTCTCGGACAGTACAAAGCGCCGCCTCGTTTCCGAAAGAAAGCTTTTTCCCTGTTATTTCGGAAGCGCCCTGCGCGACAGCGGCGTAAGGGAGCTGCTGGACGCGCTGTGTATTTTGAACGGCTGCAGGGATTATCCCGATCGATTCGGCGCGAAGGTGTTCAAGATCGCGAGAGACAGCCGGGATACGCGCCTTACCTTTATGAAGGTCACCGGCGGGGTGCTTCACGCGCGCGATATCATCACCTATACCGACGGCGGAAAGGAATACTCCGAAAAAGCGGACCGGCTTTTGTATGTAACAGGAGAACGCTATATCCAGACGGAAACAGTGCCTGCGGGCTGTCTGTGCGCTGTGACGGGCCTTGAACATACACGGCCCGGAAAGGGTCTTGGCTATGAAAAAGACAGCCCGCATCCCGAATCGGAGGGGGTGTTCACCTACAGGGTGCACGCGCCGGGGCAGCAGGCGCAGACGGTGCTTGCCGCGATGCAGCGGCTGGAGGAGGAGGATCCGCTGCTGAAGGTACAGTGGATCCCCGCGAGCAGAGAGATAAGAGCCGCCGTGATGGGCGAGGTGCAGCTGGAGGTGCTCACGCGCAAGCTGAAGGACCGCTTCAGCCTCGCGGTCACCTTTGATGAGGGCAGCATCTTATATAAAGAAACCATAGAAAACACCGTGGAGGGCGTGGGGCATTATGAGCCGCTGCGCCATTACGCCGAGGTGCATCTGCGTCTGGAGCCCGGAGAACGGGGAAGCGGAACGGTGTTTGAGGCGGATTGCCCTCCCGATACGCTGGACAGAAACTGGCAGCGCCTGATCCTGACCCATCTGTATGAAAAACAGCATATCGGTGTGCTGACCGGCTCTCCCGTGACCGATATCCGCGTCACGCTGATCGCAGGGAAGGATCATCTGAAGCATACGGAGGGAGGAGACTTCCGCCAGGCCACCTACCGGGCCGTGCGAAACGGGCTGATGAGAGCTAAAAGCGTACTGCTTGAGCCGGTCTATCTCTTTGATCTTGAGGTGCCGCAGGCGCAGGTGGGAAGGGCGATGACCGATCTGGAACGGATGGGTGCCCGCTTTTCGGCGCCCGAGAACGCCGGGGAGATGAGCGTTATCCGCGGAACGGTATCCGTAAGGAAGGCGCGTTTGTATCCGCGCGAGGTATACAGCTATACCGGCGGGCGCGGCAGAATGAGCGTGGGAAACGGCGGCTATGAGCCCTGCGCGGACGCGGAAAGCGTGATCAGGGCGATCGGGTACAATGCCGCTGCGGATGTCGAAAATACCGCGGATTCCGTTTTCTGCAGCCACGGCGCGGGCTTCAATGTGCCGTGGAACAAGGTGAGAGAATATATGCACCTTCATACCGGGCTGGAGGAAAGCCGTGAGGGGGAAAACCTGAACGCCGAGGCGGCTCCGGTGAAAAAAAGCGGAGGCGTGAAGACGACGCTGGAGGAGGACAGGGAGCTGCTTGAGATCTTTGAGCGCACCTACGGACCCGTTCGTTCCAGAGCGTTTGACAGGCCGCCCAGAGAAAACGTTGAGGTAAAGGCGCAGGAAATCGATCTGCATCCCGAAAAGCTGCTCCTTGTGGACGGATACAATGTGATCTTCGCCTGGGAGGAGCTGAAAAAGATCGCGGCGGACAGCCTGGATGACGCAAGAAACGCGCTATGTGAGATCCTGTGCAATTTCCGCGGCGTGAGGATGTGCGAGATCGTTGTGGTGTTTGACGCCTACAGGGTGAAGAACAATACAGGCAAAAGCGGCCCGTACCGCAATATCACCGTGGTGTATACCCGGGAAGCCGAAACGGCGGACAGCTATATCGAAAAGGCTGCCGCCGAGGCCGTAAAGCAGCCCTACACCGTGAGGGTGGTCACCGGGGACAGGCTGGAGCAGATATCAACGATGGGGCACGGCGCGCTGCGCACCTCCTCGCGTGAATTCAGAAAAGAAGTAGAGCAGGCGAACATCGAGATCCGCCGCTATATCGAGCAGGCATCGCATAAAAGCCGCGGACAGCCGGTGCTGGAGGCAGCCGAACGCGCCGTGAAGAAAGCGGAGGAAAGGAACAGAAAAAACGCCGGAAAACGGTGAGGTCTGTTCCCAAATAAAAGAAAACCGGGCCCGGCTCGTGATCGGTCGGCCCGTTTATGAAAGGGAAAGCATTATGGAGTATACACAGAGACTTTGCAGTGAGTTTCATCTTCAGCCCGGCCATGTGGAGGCCGTGATTAAGCTGCTGGACGAGGGCAATACCATTCCGTTCATCGCGCGCTACAGAAAGGAACTGACCGGCGCGATGGATGATCAGGTGCTGCGCGAGGTGTCTGAAAGGCTGGAATATATGCGCGGCATGGACAAACGCCGTGAGGAGATCGTAAAAAGCCTTGAAAACCTGGGCGTGCAGGACGCCGAACTGCTTGAAAAGCTGGCCGGGGCGGCAACGCTGACAGAGCTTGAGGATCTGTACCGTCCGTATCGCCCCAAACGGCGCACGCGCGCGATGATCGCGAAGGAAAAGGGGCTGGAGCCGCTTGCGAAATTCCTGCTCGCGCAGGAATCCGGAACGGACCCCAAACAGGAAGCGGAAAAGTATATCGACGCGGAAAAGGGCGTGGAGGACATACAGCAGGCGCTGGACGGCGCAAAGGATATCATCGCGGAAACGGTCAGCGATGACGCGGAGCTGAGAAAGCAGGCGCGTGAGCTGCTGATGCGCGAAGCCGTTGTGCGTTCCGTGAAAACGAAGGATGAAGACAGCGTATACAGCATGTATTACGACTATTCCGAGCCCGTTGCGCAGATGATCCGCCATCCGCACCGCGTGCTGGCCGTCAACCGCGGTGAAAGGGAGGAATTCCTGAAGGTGACGGTGGAAGCGAATGAGGAAAAATGCCTCGCGCTGGCAAGAAAGAATTATGTGAAGGTATACGCTCCCGCACCCGTGATCAGGCCGCAGGCCGCAAATTCCGCCTTCGCGAAGGCGTTCCTTAAGGCGGGCGGGGCCGAAAAAACGCAGGGCCCGTCCGAGTCTACGCCCTATGTGCGCGAGGCGTGCGATGACGCGTGGGACCGTCTGATCTTTCCCTCTCTGGAGAGAGAGGTGAGAAATGAACTGACCGACCGGGCCAATGAGGGCGCGATCAAGGTGTTCAGCGATAACCTGCATCAGCTGCTGATGCAGCCTCCCATCCGCGGCAAGGTGACGCTGGGCGTCGACCCCGGCTTCCGTACGGGATGCAAGCTGGCCGTGGTGGATGAGAACGGCAAGGTGCTGGAAACGGGAGTGGGCTATTTTACGCTGCCCATCCATGAAAACAGAAAGGCGGAGGCGGCCCGCTTTATTGTGAATGCCGCGAAAAAATACGGCATCACCGCCATCGCCATCGGAAACGGTACCGCCAGCCGCGAAAGTGAGCAGTTTATCGTGTCGCTGCTTCCGCAGCTTCCCGGCGCCGCCTATATGATCGTAAGCGAAGCAGGCGCCAGCGTGTATTCCGCCAGCAAGCTTGGCGCGGCGGAATTTCCGGATTATGATGTCTCCCTGCGCAGTGCCGTATCCATCGCGCGCCGCATGCAGGATCCGCTCGCGGAGCTGGTCAAGATCGATCCGCAGGCGATCGGTGTGGGACAGTACCAGCATGATCTTAAGCAAAATGAACTGACGGCCGCGCTGGACGGCGTGGTCGAGCAATGCGTGAACGCCGTGGGCGTTGAGGTATCCACGGCCAGTGCCGAGCTGCTGAGCCATGTGGCGGGGATCGGCCCCGCTCTTGCCAAAGGGATCGTTGCCTACCGTGAGGAAAACGGCATCCCCTCAAGAGCCGCGCTCAAGAAGGTGCCCAAGCTTGGGCCCAAGGCCTTTGAACAGTGTGCCGGTTTCCTGAGAGTGCGTGCCTCCCGCAACCCGCTGGACGCGACCGGCGTGCATCCTGAAAGCTATGACGCGGCCAAGGCGCTGCTTGAAAAGCTGGGGCTGGACGCGAAGGAGATCCGCAACGGCGGCATTCCCGATGTGGATGAAAAGGCTGAAAAATACGGAAAGAAACAGCTGGCTGAGGAGATCGGCGTGGGTCTTCCCACGCTTCAGGATATCCTGAGCGAACTGAAAAAGCCCGGACGCGACCCCCGTGACGATGTTCCCGCGCCTGTGCTGAGGCAGGATGTACTGGATATGAAGGACCTGAAGCCGGGCATGGAACTGACCGGAACGGTGCGTAATGTGATCGATTTCGGCGCGTTTGTGGATATCGGTGTGCATCAGGACGGCCTTGTACATATTTCCAGAATGACGAACCGCTTTATCCGTCATCCGAGCGAGGTGGTCAAGGTGGGCGATGTGATCAAGGTATGGGTAGTGGATGTGGATGAGAAAAAGAAGCGCATCGCGCTTACCATGCTGCAGCCCAAAAAGGCGGACTGAGCAGGAAAGAGAGATAACATATGCCGGTCAGAATCATCAAGGAGGACCTGACAAAGATACAGGCGGACGCGCTGGTAAACGCGACAGACAGCCGTTATTCGGGCTCCGGCGGGCTGGATCTGGCGATCCATACCGCCGCGGGGCCTCAGATGGAGGCATACCTTGCCTCGCTTCCTCCTCTTTCGGCAGGTGAATGTGCCGTTTCTCCCGCCTTCGGGCTGAAGGCGGATATCGTGATCCATACGGTGGCGCCTGTATGGCACGGCGGGCAGGCAGGCGAGGAACAGCTTCTGCATACCTGCTACCGCTCCGCTTTTGAAAAAGCGAGGGAGCACGGCTGCGTATCTGTTGCCGTGCCGCTGCTGGGGGCGGGCTGCTTCGGCTGCCCCGAGGATACTGTGTACCGGATCGCCTGCACGGAAAGCCGGTACTTTTCCGATGAGTACGACATGGATATCAGCATCCTGATCTATCGCGGCGCTGCTCAAAACATCGCCGGCAGGGAAAGAAGGATGCTGGACGGGCTCCTTGCGCGCGGCCGGGCAAAGAACCGGAGCAATTTGCCGTACGCCGAAGATACGGAAGCTGATTTTTCGCTTGTTTCAGCTCCGGAGGAGTACAGGGAGTGCGCCGCCCCGAGACCTGCGCCGGCGAAAATGCGCGCTTCCGCTCCCCAAACAGATAAAGTCGCGTACGCGCCTGAAGAAAAGCCCGGCATGGGCTTTGGCGGATCCTTTGACGATCTTGAACAGGAGCTTGAAAAGGAACTGAAGAAAAAACGCGCGGACGGCTTTTCCGAAACACTGATGGCGATGATCGACAGGAGCGGCATGACGGATCCCGAATGCTATCACCGTGCCAATATCGACCGCAAGCTTTTCAGCAAGATCAGGAGCGACCCCGGCTACCGCCCCGCGAAAAAGACGGTGCTGGCCTTTGCCGTGGCGCTGAGGCTGGATACGGAAGAGACTGAGATATTGCTGCGCTCCGCCGGATACGCGCTGAACGGCAGCAAAATGGATACTGTGGTGCTTTTCTATATTTCTCACGGATGTTACGATATCGACAGGATCAATATCACCCTGTACAGTTACGACCAGGAGATACTGGGCGCGCGCATGGCGTGATAAGGGCACCGCGGACATACATGATCAAAGCAGCTGCATCATTTTCGGCAATTTGTATGCGGAATGATGTAACTGCTTTTTGTAACTTTTTCTTGAATTGAAACTGTCTTTGTGCTATAGTGTATTCGTATAAAAATGCAGGAGGCGAGGAAATTGCGTGGGAACCGACAATATGCGCGCGTTTTTGGCATTTCCGCGCTGATATTGATCGCTGTGTTCATCTGTTTTGCCTTTGCCGAGGCGGTTTGGCCGCAGGCGGACGGCAAGAAAAAGAAGCAGGAAGGCGTCATGTATCTGGATTACAGCCATGCCGAGGACGGATACATGATGGTGAAGACGGTGAAAAAAACCACCAAGCGCCTCAAGCTTCGTGTCAAATTCGGCGATAACACGATGACCTATGATCTGGATAATTCGGGCAACTTCGAGGTGTTCCCGCTCCAGTACGGAAGCGGTACCTACAAGGTGACGCTGTACAAGCAGGTAAACGGCAATAAGTATTCCGAGGACGGTGTCGCCAGCTTCAAGGCGGAGCTGAAAAGGGAGGACGCCAGCTTCCTCTGCCCCAACCAGTATGTTAATTACACGGAGGATTCACCGGCGGTGAAAAAATCCTTCGAGATCTGCGAGGGGATATCCGGGGAAAAGGAAAAGTTCGACGCGATCTGTAAATACATCAAAACAAACGGCTTCATCTATGACTATATCAAGTCCGTTCAGGTAAAAAGCGGTACGCTTCCGGATATTGACGGTTGTTTCAAAACCAAACGCGGCATCTGTCAGGATCTGAGCGCGATGGCGGTGGCCATGATGCGTGTACAGGGCATCCCGGCGAAGCTGATGGTAGGCTATGCGGATAATAACTATCACGCGTGGGTCCAGGTGACGATCGACGGGAAGGATATCCTGTATGATCCCACCGCGGAGCTCAACGCGATCTCAAAAGTGACAGCCTATACCGTAGAGAGATTTTATTGAGGGAGAAGCAGACCATGAAAAAGAAGAACGCGATCGATCTTTCCTCCGTTGAACTGAGCGCATTCTGCAGCCAGGTGGCGCTGATCCTGGATGCGGGCATGCCGCTGTACGACGGTATGGAAACACTGGCGGAGAACAGCGCGGACGGGGAATACGCCGAGCTTTATGCCGCGGTAAGCAGGGGAGTCAATGAGACCGGAAGCCTCTATCAGGCCATCAAGGATGATGAGCGCTGGCCGCAGTACATGGTGGAAATGGTGAGCATCGGCGAGACGACCGGACATCTGCAGGATGTAATGGAAGGCCTGGCGGATTATTATGAGCGTGAAGGCCGCATCCGTGAATCCATCGTCAGCGCGGTCACCTATCCTCTTGTGCTGGGCGCCATGCTGCTGGTGATCGTGATGGTGCTGATCATCAAGGTGCTTCCCATTTTCGGACGGGTGCTGAACAGTATGGGCGTGAGCGTGTCTGCCGACGGTACATCCCTGATGCGCGTGGGCGAGGTGATCGGCCTTGCCGTGATGGCGGCAGTGGGGCTTGTACTGCTGGCGGTGATCGTGTTTGTCGTATTGCTTCAGACAGGAATGCGCGAGAAGGCACTCGGGCTTCTGCGTAAGATCTTTCCGCCCATCGGGAAGATCAGCCGCAGGCTGTCCGCCGCGCGTGTTGCCGGCGTACTTTCCATGATGCTTTCCGGAGGTTTCCCGATGGAGGACGCGCTACGTATGGCTCCCAATGTGCTCGCGGATGAGGCTTCCAAGGCCAAGGTGCTTGAAATGAAGGACAAGGTGGATCAGGGCGATTCCTTCGGCACAGTTATTACCGAGAGCGGGCTGTTTGACAGCCTGCACAGCCGGATGATCCGCATGGGTGTGGCTGCCGGCAGGGAAGATGTGATGATGAAAAAGGTAGCCGATATTTATGAAGAAGAGGTGGAAAACAGGATCGCGCATCTTGTTTCCATCATCGAGCCCACGCTGGTGGCGCTTCTTGCGATCGTTATCGGCGCCGTACTGCTTACCGTGATGCTGCCGATGACCGGCATTCTTTCGGGCATTCTCTGATATCCCTTTTGATCAATGAGGAAAGGAGCGGGCAAGACATGAAAAAAATGCTGAAAAACTATGCCGCTGTGCTGGCTTTCATCCTTCTCATCATCGTCGGTGTTTTCGTGATCGAAAAGATCAGCTTGAAAAGCGCCGAGAGCGAAACGCAGATGGTGAAGGACGCGGTACACAAGGCTGTGCTTACCTGCTATGCGATAGAAGGAGAGTATCCCGAAAGTCTGGATTATCTGCTTGTAAATTACGGTCTGAGCTATGATGAGGACAGATATATCGTGGATTATGACCGCGGTGATATGGCAAATGTGTTTCCCTCTGTTACCGTGCTTGAAGTGGGAAGGGGTGCTGTATGATCAAAAGAGAAAAGCAGCATGTTATTCCCGGTCTCTTTGTGTTTTTGCTGATGGGGATATTTGCCGTCATGAGCGTTCTGCTTGTGCTTTATGCCGCCCAGAGCTACACAGACAGTGTGGACCGGAGCGATGTAAACAATATGAAGCGGATACTGCATTCCTTTATCAGCGGCACGGTACAGTCCTCCGATACGGAGGGAACGCTGGCTGTCAGATCCTATATCTGCCGGGATGAGAACGGGCTGTCGGAGGTTTTTGTACTCAGGCAGAGCATCTCGGAGGACCCGGACAGCGGAGAGATGACGGTGAGAAGGCTTTACTGCATAGGCGGAAAGCTTCGTGAATATGTGGGAACGGATACAGACGATACCTTTGACCCCATGCTTGAAAAGGGAGAGGTACTGTGTGACGCGGCGGACATGGTGCTCTGTCTGGACCGGGACAACGGTCTTCTGAGCGCTGATTTTGCTGATATGGAGGGGCGGCAGTATCATATCAAAACGGCACTGCGTACCCGGAACTGAAATAAGGACGGAAACGGATGAAAAGAGGAAGCAGGATCAATTCGCTCCTTACGGAATTGCTGATCGTGATCTTTTTCTTCGCGCTGGCCTCGACCGTGCTGGTAAAGGTATACGCGGGCTCAAGAAGCATCAGCAACCGTGCCGAAGCGAGGAATGACGCGCTGCTTGAAGCGCAGAACCTGGCAGAGCAGATCTATGCCGCCGGGGATATTGACGTGCTCTTTGACAGCCTTTCGGATTACAGGCATACGGAAGAAGGCTGGGAACGGACGCTTCCCGGTGCCAGGATCGTCGCGGTGTTTCCGGAAGCGGAAACGGGAGCAGGCGGCGTTTTAAGAAAAGCGCTGGTGTGTGTGTATTTGGGAGCCTCCGGATCTCCCGATTTTTCTCTGGATTGTTCACGGTACATTCCGGGGGAGGTGGCGAAATGAAAAAGAGCGGTGTATCCATCGGCCCCGGTGCCGCGTCACTGATCCTGATCATTCTGGTGGTTTCAATGACGGTGCTCGGCATGCTTTCCATGATGAGTTCCCGTACGGATGACCGTCTTTCCGCGCGCGCCGTCAGGGTGGCTGAAAAAACATACGGTCTGAACGGGCGGAGCGAAAGATCGTTTATGCTGGCGGACAGCGCCGTATCCGAAGCGATCCGGAACTCAACGGATGAGGAAAGCTTTTTCACGGCTCTTGAGGGCCTGCTGCCTGAAAATATGGAGCTGGACGGTGATGAGATCAGCTGGACGGAGGAAGCCGCGCTTTCCTCCTCCGATATCGCGGGAACGCTGCTTCATACTGTTACAGGCAAAAACCTGTCTGACGGCAGGCGGATGTTCTGTTCAGTGCGTGTATCCTACGAAGACAGAATTGCGGATCCCGCAAAGGGGATCGTTTGGGTATATCATGTTCCCGCAGCGGAATGAACGGGAAATGAAAAAAGGAGAATTTCAATGCAGCCAAGTGAGATACTGAGCGAAGCGGTAAGAATGGGCGGAAGTGATATTTTCATCATTCCCGGCGCTCCGCTGATGGTAAAGGTGAGGGGCAGCATGGTGCAGCTCACTCAGGAGAAATTGTTTCCCGACGCGATCAATTCCCTGATCGCCGATATCTACGCGATGGCCCGCCGCGAACAGGATATTCTTGAAAAAGAGGGCGATGACGATTTTTCTTTCGCGGTAAAGGATCTGAGCCGTTTCCGCTGCAATGTGTACCGGCAGCGCGGCACGCTGGCCGCGACCTGCCGTGTGGTGGCTTTCGGCCTTCCCGATCCCAAATCGCTCAACATTCCTTCCCAGGTCATGGATCTTGCGAATCTGCGCAGCGGTATGATCCTGGTGACCGGCCCCGCGGGCAGCGGAAAAAGCACCACGCTGGCCTGTATGCTGGATAAGATCAACGCTTCCAGATACGGGCATATCGTTACGGTAGAGGATCCGATCGAATACCTCCACGGCCACAAAAAGTCGCTGGTAAGCCAGCGCGAAGTGCCCAATGACAGCCCATCCTTCGCAAGAGCCCTCAGGGCCGTATTGCGTCAGGCACCGGATGTGATCATGCTGGGAGAAATGCGCGATCAGGAAACCATCCGCACCGCGATCACAGCTGCCGAGACCGGGCATCTGCTTTTATCCTCACTGCACACCGTAGGCGCGTCCAAGACAGTGGACCGTATTCTGGATGTTTTTCCCGCGGAACAGCAGCCTCAGATCCGCGTTCAATTGTCCATGGTGCTTAAGGCGGTCGTTTCACAGCGTCTGATCACCACCAAGGACGGCCGTCAGGTGCCTGTATTTGAAGTAATGAATGTCAATCCTGCCGTGCAGAATCTGATCAGAGACGGCAGAACACACCAGATAGACAATGCGATCTACGGCGGCGGAGCTGAAATGCTTTCTATGGACGCCGAGCTGTTCCGCCTGGTGCGTGAAGGAAAGCTGGAAAAGGAAACAGCAGTGCTTTATGCCGTAGCACCCGAAGCGCTTGCCAAGAAGCTGATGCTCAGATGACCCCGCGTTTTTTGAAAGGCTGATGAAAATGGACACGATTCGCATTCAGATGATGGATAACTTTACCGTCTATATCAATGAAAAAAGCGCCGAATACTTATCCGCGAAATCAAAAAAAGGCGCTGCTTTCATGCAGTATCTGATCCTGAACAGAGGCCAGCCGGTGCAGAATTACCGGCTGCTTGTCACGCTCTGGAATGATGAAGGCGGTTCAAACCCGGAAAACGCGCTCAAAACGCTGGTCAGCCGTTTCCGTACCCTGCTGAACCAGATCTCGGACGGCTTCGGGAAATGTATCGTGGCGGATCGCGGCGCCTATCACTGGGAGACCCTTCCCGGCATGACTGTGGATGTCTATGAACTGGACGACCTTTTTGACCGTATCGCCACGGCGAAGGAAAGGCCGGATGAGCTTCGGGAGATCTATCAGCGCATCATGCTTCTGTATAAGGGGGATCTTCTTCAGCATTCGGAGCAGAATGACTGGGTGATCACCCGCGCGACAGCGATGCATAACAAGTATATGTCGGCGGTGTATTCCTACATCGAAATGCTCAAGAGCGAGAACAATTTCAACGAGATCGCCAATGTATGCCGCTCCGCGCTGGATGTGGATAATTTTGACGACAGGCTGCATATGGAGCTGATGACGGCGCTGATCAATACAAACCGTACCAATGAAGCGCTCATCCAGTACAAGCATGTCACCCATATCAATTACCGGTATCTCGGTGTGCAGCCCAGCAAGGAAATGCAGGAATTCTACAAGCAGATCGTGCGTTCCGGCAAAACACTGGATTTTAACCTGGAATCCATCCGCAGCGAGCTGCGTGAGAGCGGCCTGCAGCGCGGCGCGTTTGTGTGCGAATACGCGGTTTTTAAGGAGATCTATAATCTGCAGATGCGAAATCTGGAACGTTTGGGCTCCACGATGTTCCTTTGCGTGATCATGGTGGGCAATCCGGATGAGCCGATCACGGATTCGATCAAGCAGGATAATATCATGAACGGTCTGCTTGAGATCCTGCGCAAAAACCTGCGTAAGGGGGATACCATCACCCACTTTTCACCTACGATTTTTGCTCTGCTCCTGCCGACAGTGAATTATACTACCGGAAACATGGTGCTGGAACGCATCAAGCGCCTCTTTTACCAGCGTTTTCCCAATTCCAATGTGCCCTTCAACTTCCGTGTAGGCCCGCTCAGCAGCGAAAAGCCGCCGGAAGCGTCCGCGAGGATCGCGGAACCTGATGAAAAATGATCTGAAATGTCCTGACCGGGACTGGGTCTATATAAGCGTGTGCCTATGAACAGGCCGCGCTTTTTTCATTTGCAGAAAGGTTCTGCAGCAGAAGCGTATGCAGTGTGACAGCAATCAGGTCGTTTTTTCTGCAAGGTTACGATGTAACCGTTCGATCACAGATCTGTACAGTGAAAGAAACAGGCATGAATGTTTGTAAATTGTATAAAAATTGTATTTATTTTCGGTTTCGGCTTGTGAACAGCATGAAAATGCCGCAGAAATGCTGTTATTTTGTCTGCTTTCTGAAATACGACCGGCGATATAGGCGGAGCGAATGCCG
Source organism: uncultured Clostridia bacterium (assembly GCA_937886445.1). Lineage (GTDB taxonomy): Bacteria > Bacillota > Clostridia > Christensenellales > Aristaeellaceae > ZC3RG03. The sequence continues at coordinate 37,942 of CALGBY010000038.1, forward strand.
AAAAAGACGCACAGAACTGCATGACCGGAAATGAAAAATCCGGGTATGAACACAGCTCCGAATGGTTATATGAAATGTTACAGAACATACTTACATGTAACAATAACAAACTTGATAATCTGCATTACTGAACAAAGACAGCAGAATACCGGATGGTGTTTTTACTATAATATATGCCATACGAATTTTTTTCGGATGAAATCCCAATCAGAAGGAGAAAAATATCAGAAAAAACAGATGATTTTTTTGAAAAAACCCGAAATTTTTTTTGATATGTAACCGCATATGTAACATACCTGTGCTATAATACAAGCGTACACTGACAATAGGTGTACTGTATCAAGGTTTACTTCGCCCGGAGGACTGGATGTGAAGAGAAAACGGAAGCTGACAGACGTGTTGGCACTGCTGCTGATCACGGCGATCACTGTGGGTATTTCCGCATATGCCGTCGTTTCACAGGCAGATGAGATCGCCACTTCAGTCAATGCCGGCCCGCGTATCGTGCTTCGCGTCCTGAATGAAAATGCGATCGTTTCCTACGGAGACAGGATCGTACTGAAAGCGGATATCAGCGGCATCCAGAGAGAGTATGACCTTCAATGGCAGCAGAATGACGGAAAAGGATGGAGCAGTATTCCCGGAGCTTACGGGGATGAGTATTCATTCAAACTGACCAGGGCCAATGAAAAGAATGCTTACAGGGTGATCCTGAATATCAGGGGCGGAGGCCAGATCATTTTTTCAACCGCGGAACCGACCGGTACACAGGCAAAATGACCGGTCCGGGCGCGGATCAAGTATTGCAGGATCTCTTGCGGCAATGATGCCGCGAAACTTCTATGAACGCCTGAAAAGGAGTGTGCTGTCCCCATGAAAGAAAAGACGAAACTGGAAAAGCTGGTTCTGCGTATCCTTTCGGGACTTCTCGCGCTGGCCGTCGTCATTTTCGGCATTGACGGTCTTGTGAGGCTTGTCTCGAAAAACGCAAATGCCGACAATCCCGAGGAGGAGGAGGTCCTTGTTTCGGGCGCTGTGTCCGTTGAAGTAACTCAGGTTCCTCCTACGGAGATCCCGGCACCGGTGCAGCCGGCGGCTGAAGAACCTGTAGCTGAAGCGCCTGTGGTTGAAGCGCCTGTGGTTGAAGAGCCCGTGGTTGAAGAGCCCGTGGTTGAAGAGCCCGTGGTTGAAGAGCCTGTGGCTGAAGAGCCTGTGGCTGAAGAACCCGTGGCCGAAGAGCCTGTGGCTGAGGAGTCCGTGATCGAAGAACCTGTGGCTGAGGAACCTGCTGTTGAGGAGACTGAAAATGCTTCCGAAACGGACGGGATGATTTATGTTCGTCTTAACCTGACATATGGAGATACCACTCTGATCGTATATACGGCGATGGACGATTCGTCCGAGATCATTGAATATGTGAATGCCGGCGAATGGGCTTATATTGAAAATATGGAAAACGGCTGGAGCCGGTTCATTCTTGATGATATCAAGGGCTATATCCAGAACTGGCATCTGGCTTACTACAATCCCGATCATGTGATTAAGGAAGCGGATGAAAATGCAGAAGCCGCTGTCGAGGAGATCGCCGAAGAGACCGCGACCGCCGAAGCCGCCGCCCAGGAGATCAACGAAGAAACCGTGACCGCCGAGGCCGCTGTCGAGGAGATCGCCGGAGAGACTGTAACTGCCGAAGCCGCCGTCGAGGAGATCGCCGGAGAGACTGTGACTGCCGAAGCCGCCGTCGAGGAGATCGCCGAAGAGACCGCGACCGCCGAGGCCGCTGTCGAGGAGATCGCCGAAGAGACCGCGACCGCCGAAGCCGCCGCCCAGG
>CALGBY010000039.1 GCA_937886445.1 uncultured Clostridia bacterium
CAGCATCCTGCGTCTTGCTGGCGGTCTTCGTCACCTTGATCGCGGGCTGCTTCTCTTCAGTATTGACTTCCTCGTCATCCTTGCCTTCGGTCGTCTTGTGGTCGGGATCCGTTACCTTCACCGTTACTGTGTTGCCTACGGAGCCGTTGTCCACATCACTCTGCAGCACAACATATTCGTAGCTCGTGCTTACGCTCGCGCCCGGGGCGATCTCGGTCTCGGCGAAGGTCACGCCTTCTACCAGCGTATCCTTTACTTCCGCGATCTTCACGGTCACGTTGCCCTGGTTCTCTACCTTGACGGTGTAGGTGATCACGTCACCCACTTCAGCATCCTGCGTCTTGCTGGCGGTCTTCGTCACCTTGATCGCAGTTACTTTATTTACAGTAGTGACGGTCACTTCAGCAGTATCCGTTACTTCCTCGCCCTCGGGATCTGTACCCGTCGCAGTCGCGGTGTTCTTGATGCTGCCATTTACGACATCAGATTCAAGCACGGTGTAGCTGTACTTGATCTCTTCGGATTCGCCGGGCTTAAGCTCAGTCTTCGTCATCTTCGCGCTGTTATCCAGCGTATCGACAAAGCTGATATTGCTTACCGTTACGTTTCCGGTGTTAACTACTGTTACTTTGTACTCGATTGTATCGCCGGCCTTGACTTCCTGCGTCTTGTCCGCAGTCTTAGTGACTTCAATCGAAGCGTTCTTTTCTTCGGTCTCGATCTCTGCGCTGGGATAATAGGTCTCATCGCCAATCTTGACTACAGCGACGTTTGTATATGCTCCATTCACAATATCGTTTTCATTAACGACATGCTCAACGAACACATACACAGTTGCTCCGGTCGCGAGAGTATCGACCAACGCGGTGTTGTCTTCAACAGTATATCCGGTTCCGCTTACGATCTTGTCATCAGCTTCCTTTATGGTGATACCTGTCAGATCAGAATTTGTCTGGTTCTTGACCGCAATCTTATAGGTTACGGTACTGCCAATCAACGCCTGACCTTCCTCATTTACGGCAGTAATGTTTTCAACTGTCTTTACGGTATCTCCGCTGTCACCAATGATAGTGAAATCACCCGGGTAAACCGTTACTGTGTAGTTGGGATTCTCAGAATACTCGGCGGTAATAACATCATAGTATACGCCGACATCCTCATCATTGTTGACACGCTTGTAGGTCAAATCCTCCAGTGTGTCCCCTTCAAGCAATCCTTCAACCTTACCGGTAAATTCAGGTTCTTCATCAAGATAGTTCTTGGACTTGTCATCTACTGTGATCGTAACTTCACGCTTATTGATCGTAAAGTCACCGTTGATCACTTTTACGGTGTAGTTGGGATTCTCAGTATATACAGCGGTAAGTACTTCCTCATACTCTCCGGCATTCTCATCCTTACCGTCACGCACATATTTGATTTCACCCAGATCATCCTTCTTTACAAGTCCTTCTACAGAACCGGTAAATTCGGGATCCTTATCGCCGTAAACCTTGCTGCTGTCATCAACAGTAATAACAACTTCAGCCTTGTTCACCGTCAGCGTACCCTTCTCGATCACGATGTTCGGATACTTCGCGGTGATATCGTTGCCTTCACTGTCGCGGATCACATAGCTATCCACTACGTTGTCGCTCGTTCCGGCATCCGTGCGGCTGCCCTGCACGACCGCTTCCACATACTCGCCGTCGTCAAGGCCCGTCACCGTCACGCTGTTCTCGGTCAGAGGCGTGCCGTCATAGGTCTTCTCCGCGTCGTTCGCCTTGATCGTGATCACTGTCTCATCCGCGATCACGGTCAGTACGCCCTTCACATATTCGATATCGTAGTTGTCCGCATTGCCGCTCTTGAACTTCGCTTCGCTGGCAATGTTGTCGCTGCTGCCGATATCCGTCTGCTTGCCTTCTACCTTCACGGATTCGATGCTGTCGCTGCCCTGCAGACCTTCCACTGTATACTTGTCGCTGGTCAGAGGCTTTCCGTCATAGGTCTTGGTCGCGCTACCCGCGGTGATCGTCAGCGGCGCCTTGTTAATTACAAGACTGCCATCGACTGTTTCATGAATGATATACTTTTCAGTAGTATCCACCTTACCCACAGTATCATTTCCGAATACAGCGAGATAGGTATCAGCGTCTGTTCCGGAAGCACCGGCGGTTACACCGACAAACTCCACGCCGTCTTCGCTTACTGTATAACCGGATACGGACTGTTCATCTCCGTTGTAGGTCTTTGTATCGGAAGCAGCGGTAACAGTGACATCTTTATAATAGTAGAAGATGATCACATTCTCGTTGCTGTTCAATCCGATCGTAATAGACTTACTGTCGGAAGATACAGCAGTGTAGCCTCCCACAGTTGCAGGATTCTCTGTTACAGTCGCAAGATAAACCTGACCGGTAACAGTCTTAGAATCGGCTACAGGAGTGGTCGTGCCGTTCCAGTAATAATACACTGTGTAGCTGAGATCATTTCTCTTTGTATAGTAGATGTCGGCGGTGTTGTTATTCAGCTTGATAACGATCTTATCATCGCTTACGCTTTCGTATTCATAGCCGTCAATATCTTTAATATAGGAAGAAACTATGATCTCATTATCAAATTTCTCCACTCCGATATCCTGCTCGGCAATTACTTTCTTCGTGTCGAGATCAAGATGATTGATCGTCCATGTATATTCATTCGGAGTGAAGCTGCCCTCGATCACCACATCGTTATCGGGCATGGTGAAAGAGGTACCGAGATCCTTGATCTGCTCACTGGCCCATCCGGAGAAGGTATAGCCTTCTTTTACGGGCACATCAAGTACATCCACACTGTCTCCGGTGCGGTATTCTTCGTAATCATACTCTTCACCGTCTACAATGTAGGTTACACTGTGCTTATTGAGATTATAGTAGATAGTGGCTTCGTTGCCGATCGCGGCGATCGTGATATCGCCGGTATCGCTGTCATAGGTATAGCCGTTGATAGACTTCTTTGCCGCGGTCACATCGATCACGGTACCGATGGATGCTTTGCCCGTCGTATCATCAGCGATCTTGTTGTTGGTTGCCTTATCCACATGATGGATCACATAAGCGGCTTCAGCGGTCACATAATAGACCCGGATCACGTTTTCGTTTCCGTTTTTAACAACGATCTTAGCCGATTCGGGATCAGCATGATCGAAAACGTAGCCGTCTTTCAGGTTCTTTTCGGTGTCGGCTTCCACTTCGTCATCCATAGCAGCCGTACCGGTTTCGGTAAGGGTATCGTCGATCACACCATCGTAATAGTATTCAATGGTATAGGGTACGGCGGCACCCTTTTTGTTGATGAAGTTTACGCCATCCTGCGTACGCACCTTTGTTGTAACATAGCCGCGTACAGGCGCTTCTTCAACATCATAGGTATAGATATTGCCGTTCGCATCGCGTACATCAACAAGCGAGAAGGTATAATCATTCATATACCAGGAAGGCTTCGCGCTCATCGTTTCCTTCTGGCCGTTGACCGTACGGGTAAGCGTGAGAGTAAGCTCCTTCTGGTTCACATGAATAACGGTATCTTTCTCACCGTCTTCACCAAGCCAGGTCTTGCTGCCGGTCACATCACGGCGGATCTTTGTCCATACGCAGCTGTAGGTGATATCCGTTCCGTTTCCGTTCGTGCTCTGGTGCTGATATCCGTTGGTACCCGCGACCGGAGCATTTCCGTCGTTATCCTCAGCGACCCAGGAAGTGACATAATAATAGCTGTCTTCGGTGCTGAGCACAACATCAGAAGGCTTCGCCGATACATCGGCACGCTTGAAACCATTTTCATTCTGAGGAATGGGATACTCTACCTTCACACGCGCCTTGTCGCTGTCCGTCATCACGGGGTCAAAATCGTATACATAATATGTGCTGTACAGCTTGTCATAATACAGCTTCAGCACGGGAGTATTGCCTTCCGGCGTGCCGTTGATCAGCGTGGGCATCCAGGCAGACGCAACGGTGCCGGGGGCGGAAGGATTATAGGTCCAGCCGGGCTCATAATTCTTCGGGGTCGCGATGACCTGCCATCTTTCTTCTTCCCTTGAATAGGGAGCAGACATCTCATTTTCTTCGGAAAGCACATAGGTACCGTCATCGTTCTGCTTATAATGCTGAACAATATATTTGCCCATGCCCTTATCGGAGCTGACAAATTTCGCGGTATAGATGGTATTGTCATACCAGCCTTCTGTGATACCTTCTGTAACGCGGTTCAGATATTCCTTCGCCGTTTCAGCGGAAAGGGTATTGCTGTTGGTGATCAGTTCGTTGCCCTTGAACCAGCCGATGAAGGTGTAGCCGGAATTCGCGGTCGCGACGGCGCCATTCAGCACATCACCGGTAAGTCCGTTGACAAGATCCTGAGAGCGGGAAACAGAACCGCCGTTTTCCGCCTTGTAATCTACCTTGATCTGGGTGGTGGCATAGTATTCCACATTGCCGTCCACCATCAAATAGGTTTCACCCTTTTTTGTTTTTACAAGGTTGCTGAAAGCACCGCGATAACCGGAGGTCGCAGGTTCACCGGTCTGCCAGTCCATCACGGCAAAGTCCCATGCATTCTTTACGGAATTGACAGGAAGCGCCTTCACGGTTACCGTGTCGCCCAAATGAGATTTTTCATCATAGACCAGATAATCTTCCGTAGTATATACCTGTACACCGTCCACAAAGTACTTAACGGTCATATGGGTGGATTTTCCGCCCCTGTACAGCAGATACCAATATACCTGTCCGCTCTTGAGGCCCTTGATATCAAACGCGACGCCCTGATAATCAGAACCGTACTTGGCACGCAGTTCTTCCGGAGAATGGCCAAGGGGGTTTTCGGTATTCAGTTCGTACATCCAAAGGTTGAAGTCGGAATCTTTGTAGTAGGCTACAGCAGAATCCGTACCTTCTCCGCGAGGAATATAGATATCATAGGTATTCCAAAGGTTGTAGGTAACGGATTCACCGAAGTGAAGCAGATAGGTGGTATTTCCGCGGCCTGGATCTTCCCACAGGTGATCACCGGTATTGAATTCATTATAATAACGGTGGTTCCAGGTAAAGCGGAAGAAGTTCTCGCTGGGCTTGATCTTGAACTGCGCGTAGATCACAGTACCGGGCTTCGGCATGGAACCCGTGTTAAGTTGAATGCGTTCCGCGCCTGGCTCCTGCATCAGCTTATTCTGAGCCATATCGCCCTGGTAGCCTTCTTTATACGCCTCTGCGGGCATCCTGTAAATCTGACCGTTCTGATCCTTAAGCTCATTCCACCGCACATGCTTGTCGGGCACGACCACCCAGTCATCTCCGGCGGCATTCAAACCGAGCATCGCCTCGCCGTGCGGGAAGCTGAACATCAGACCGGAACCGTACACGGAAGCATTGCCCTTTTTCGTTTCAATTACAGCGTTATCATAGTCGAAGATATACCTGACAGTATACAGCGGCTCATAATAGTAGATCACGCTCGGATCATCATTATCCGTGATCTTATTCGGATCAAAGGTGACAGTGCCGTCACCCGCAATGGTGTAGGCTGAAGAATCAGCCACACCGCTCACCTTGGGCTGGTTGTTTGTACGGGTAAGGAACTCAGCGCCATCCTTCATGAATACAGGCGGCATTATGACTGTTTCGTTGACGGTCTTCGGAGACTGTTCAGCGTCGCTTTCAATGGAATAATAGGTGGTCCAGTTGCTGCCGTTGTTATACTGGGCATAAACCGTTACAGCAAACTTGCTGGGAGCCCATACCGCGGTAAAGGTCATCTTGTTTTCAGCGTCCAGCAGATCGCTGTCCAGAACAGCTTTAGACCCGGCCGCGAGGATTCCGGCTCCGGTTTCAATATCAACAGAGGAGGGATCTGTTGTCCAGCCGAGGAATTCCATCTTCTTTCCGTCTTCACCGAGCTTCGTTCCGGTGTAGGCGGGAAGAACGATCTTGCCGTCGGTCATGCCGTCAATAGGATCAACGGAAACGCTGCCGTCCTGCACATCAAACAGGGCTGTGGCCTTCAGGCCCCAAATGGCATAGTAGCCGGCCAGCTCGTCATATATATAGGAAGAAACAGGTACCTTGGAATCGGCTGCGGCAGCCCATCCGCCAAACAGGAAACCTTCGCGGGAGGGATCGGAAGGAATCTGATCAGCGGGGATCTCTTCACCGAAGGTTCCGACCGTTTCAGTCAGAACAGTATCCGTATCATCATTCAGATAGAATTTGACATGCTGCTTTTCTTTCCAAATAGCATAGAATACGGTATCTTCTGCGATAGCCGCTTCTTCTCCCGCCATATAGTCGGGAGTTACAGCATCGATCTGCTTTGCCCAACCGGCAAAATCATAACCCTCATGAGCAGGAAGGCCGTCGCCGTCAGGCATAATGAACGCGGCATCCTTGTCGGCAGTAATGGCAGACTTCACTTCAGTTGCATCGTCATAGAATGCAGCAGTGACCTGCTCTGCCCAATCCGCGGTCAAGATGATCGTCGATCCGTCTTCTGATTTTTCCGGGATCACAAACGAATCCGCATAGGAAACACCATTCAGCATCCATCCGCGAAGTCTGCACTTCTCCTTGGTGATCCCGCTCATCGGAAGCTTGATCGTGCTGCCGGCATCGGCAGTGATCGAATCTGCTGTTCCGGTCCCGTCGTTCAGATCATAAACGACCGTCACCTGATTCAACTTATCAGTGACAGAAAAGAACACTCCATGTGTGCCCAAATCGGTGAAGCCATTTCCTGCTTCATTCATTGTCGCACAATAATGTGAGAATAACTTTCTGTTCTGACATACATCATTTGCCTTAACAGTAATCTTCATCAGACTCTGCCAGTTATACTTTGGCGCTTCCGGAATCTCCTCTATGGTAACGAAAACACAGGAGTTTTCATTACCCCCTATTTGCTCTTGCCAATTGTTATCTTTGTTACCATATGCATAGAATACATAGGACCTTCCCTTGACAAATGTCAGGTTCTCATTTTCCCTGATCAAGGAAATGACCTGAACATCTGCAGGTTCAGTACCTGCCTCATAGACTTCCGCAAAGACATTCGTTGGCAACACGCTGATTACCATCACAATGGACAGCAGCATTGCTGTAAATCTTCTCTGACTGGAATACATATTGTCCCCTCCGTTTACTGACTTATAAATAGGAAGTAAAACAGCTCAATCAAAAATACTTTCATTCAGCAGCTGCAATATCATCCGGTACCGTTACAGTAACAAACCAATAGTAATGAACGTTTTGCGCATTTACCTTATAGGTATAGGTAAGTGACGTTGCGCCGGGGATCTCAACCCGTTCCGTACCGTCAAGCGAATAATACCACTGAACACTGTATTCTGTATTTTCAAAGCCTGTCAGTTCAGCGGTGAGGCTGATATCCATTCCGATAACCACAATAGGCATTCCGTCCAGTTCATTGTGAATACTGACAGTACGGAAAATTGCTTTTTCTTCTTCGCTGACATCCTCGGCATTGTAGATAACCAGATCAGCCGTACGGATATAGGCATAACTGTTATCGTATACCACCTTCGCCCAAACGCTGTCATATTCAGCCATATAAAGGGCGGTGCCGTTGCTTACCTCAGCGATCGGTTCAGCTGTTTCATCGGTCGCGGCATACAGGTTCGCACCTGCCTCCCCATTGGCCAGCACATTCACGATACGCATCGCGGACACATCGATCTCTTCCGTTTCGTCTTCGCCGGTCACGGCGGCTTCGGCGATCTCTTCGATCACGGCTTCGGCGGTCGCGGTCTCTTCGGCGATCTCCTGGGCAGCGGCTTCGACAGTCGCGGTCTCTTCGGTGATCTCTTCGACGGCGGCTTTCAGCTGGGACTTGCGGCCCGAGGCGCACGAGGTGGAGAAAAGAAGGCCGCAGCCCATGAGGACTGCGACCAACGTATAGAGGATTCGATGTTTCATCCTTGGGAAAAATCTTTTGGAGGAAGCCTGAAAGTAGGCAGGGCTTGTTCCTTTTCGCCGGGTTCCAGGCTTCCTTTGTCAGATATCGGAATTATTCTTCATCCTTCACTGCGAGTTCGGCAACGAGCTTGTTCTGGATATCGCCGGGAACGAGTTCGAAGCTGGCGAACTTCATGATGAAGCTGGCGCGGCCACCAGTGAGGCTGGAGAGGGCGGTGGAGTAAGAGCTCATCTCCTTGAGGGGCACCTTGGCGGTGAGCTTCTCGTAGCCATTCTCTGAGGCCATGCCGACGATCATACCGCGACGGCCCTGGAGGTCAGACATCACATCACCCATCTTGTCGCTGGGCACGAATACTTCAACGTCGTAGATAGGCTCGAGCACCTTGGGACCAGCCTCGCGGAAGGCCTGGCTGAAGGCGTTGCGGCCGGCGAGCATGAAGGAGAGTTCGTTAGAGTCAACGGGGTGCATCTTACCGTCGTAGACGATGACGCGGACGTCGCGAGCGTAGCTGCCGGTGAGAGGACCCTGCTCCATGCGGCTCATGATACCCTTGAGGATGGCGGGCATGAAGCGAGCGTCGATGCTACCGCCGACGGTGCTGTTGACGAAGACGAGCTTGCCGCCCCATTCGAGCTGCACCTCTTCCTGGCTCTTGCAGGTTACCTTGAGTTCCTGACCGCCGAACTTGTAGCTGGCGGGGAGTTCCATGCCGTCGAAGTAGGGCTCAACGATGAGGTGTACTTCACCGAACTGGCCTGC
>CALGBY010000040.1 GCA_937886445.1 uncultured Clostridia bacterium
AACAAAAATGTAATATTTGCAATTAATGCGTAATATTTAAATGAGATGACCCTGGTGTCCGTTCTTTTTGCTTTCCGTTTTCCGTTCCCGGTATTCCATTTGTGCCCCCGTCCGGCGTTTTTTCAGCCCTACCGCCCCTGGTGCCCCGGAAAAACGTTCTTTCCTCAATCCCCGATGAGCAGGGCGAGGGCGTCGTTGTACTTGCACTGCCGGGCCACATCCTGGGCGGTGACGGTCTTCAGCCGTCCCAGATTGCTGTTGTCGATCAGATCGCTGATCTTCACCAGCCTGCCGATGGGGTGGCGTCCTGCCCGCCGCACATAATCCATGTAATCCTCGCCCTCCCGGCGGGTGACCGCGTCCACCGCCGCCGCGGTATCGCTACCGAAAAGCTCCGCCACGGTTTCAAGGCTGACCCCGGTGTCCTCCACCGTGTCGTGCAACCATGCCACCACCGCGGCGGCAGGGCATTCCGAAAGCCTTGATGCCACCCGTTCCAGATGCCCCGTATAGGGCTGACCGGCCTTATCCACCGCCCCGGCGTGCCGCTCTGTTGCGAAAGCCTTTGCCTTTTCGATATCCGTGCAGTATGCCATAAAAATCACCTCCGAGGGGGTTGTTTGCTTTTGGTTTATTATACCGCTTTCTGCCTTTTTTGTCATGGACGCGCCGCGTTTTTATTTTTATTATGAATTTTTCTGACTTGCGGATCTTGAACGCGGAATGCTGTTTTGTTTATTGCGGGCTGAAGCGACGGGGAAGGAGGGTATCGGGTGGACGGGAGAAAACCCACGTCCGCCGCTTCGTGTTTTTCCGCCTGCTCTTCTCTCAGGGATCGTTCTCATAGGGGTCGCCCATCATATAATCAACAAAGTCTTCCGTATCCCATTCAATGCGCTTCCAGATGTCGCACAGGGCCTGTACAGCCTTACTGTTTTCGTAATTGTGACGCAGTGCATCCGTGTTCAGACTGCGGTTTTCCGCGTTTTCCGAGGGGAACACATAATCCCTGATCCGCAGGAAGGGCACCAGATCCTCCCGGCAGAAGAGGATGGAGAGACGCCTGATGTCCTCCGCCGTGTCGCTTGCCCGCTCCCGGCCGTTCATTTTTGTGTCGCAGATGAAGCGCGTTCCGCCGCGGGAGAGCACCTCATACGCTTTTTCGTTCAGCCCCATCTCCCGCAGCAGGCACACGGACACCGTACGGCACACAATCTCCTCCAGTGTCCTGACGGCATACTTTTCATCGGGGTTGAAATTGCGCAGGGTGTAGGCACTCAGCCCGTAGGCCAGCTGCTCCTCCAACTGCCCCTTTACCGCGCTTCCGAAGCCGGGAAGGACCAGACGGGTGCCTCTGTTTACCGTCTTCATCTCCATTTCGCCTCTTTTTTCGTCATCAAAGGCTACGGTCAGGAATCCGTCTTCGCACACCATATCGTGCTTTTCCAGCAGGCTTATGATAGGCTGTACCTTCCGGGACAGGTTTTCCACTTCCTCTGCTGTCAGCCCGTCTCCTTTTGCCCCCGCGTAGCGCATTTCGATACCGTACTCCGGATAGCTTGTGGGAATGCTGATCTCAGTTCCCGGATATTTCGCGATGGCCCGCACGAATGACAGATATTCTTCTCTTTCAACAGGCGTCATCACAGGTACATCATTGAAAAGCGCACAATTCAGCAGCATCCGCGATATTCTCTCATGCATTCTTTTCCGGCTCCTTTCCTGTGTCTCATCGGCTTGTTCCTTTTGTTCCGCTGCCGGTTTCCCGTTCCGGAGTTCTGACAGCCTTTCCCGCTTTCTTCCCGGGCGGTCATCCGTTCCCCGTGTTTTTCCTCCCTTCTCCGCCTTCCGTGACCGGCGCCGCTCTCCTGTCCGGCCCTGCCCCGTCCCCGGCCGGCATGTATATTCTACCGCTCCGCCTTTCGCCGGGGGTCGCCTGTCCGGCGACATTTTTCTTCGCGCGGTATGCCCGCTTCATCCGCACCGTTCAAAAAAATACGCGGTCCGGCAGTGTGATCACGGAATGCCCGAAAAAACCCGAAACGCGTTGTTTTTTCACTTGCAATCTGCCTGCGCTGAGTATACTATAGTGGCAGTATAAGATCCATTGCCTCATGAATAAACAGCGGAAGAGGCGAAAGAAGAGCCCGGGCGGAAGCATTGCCTCCGGCTCCGTCCTATGGTCCACGATCTGATGATCATACCGGTCATTTTGCTCCGGGCGCGTGTGCCGTGCAGGCTGACCGGTATAATAGAGAAAACAACAGAGAAAAGGAGATCCGCCATGAAACTTTACGCGTTTGCCGATGAAGCTTCCCCGACCGTTGACGGCCAGATCGCGGCCCTGAAAAGAAACAGGCTGGACGGTCTTGAGATCCGCGGGACCGATCAGGGAAATGTATCCGCCATTCCGGAATCCTATGCCCGCGAGATCGCACGGAAGCTTGAGGATAACGGGCTTTGTGTGTGGTCTGTCGGTTCACCCATCGGAAAGATCTCGATCGACAGTGATGATTTTCGCGCTCATATGGATGTGTTCCGGCACACGATGGATGTCGCTCACGCGCTCGGTTGTGAAAACATGCGCATGTTTTCCTTTTATCTCCCGGATGGCCGCGATCCGGCCGAATACCGGAACAAGGTGATCGACCGTCTGTCCCTGATGGCGGAGGAGGCCGCGGCCTCCGGCATCATCCTCTGCCACGAAAACGAAAAGGGCATATACGGCTCGGTCGCAGCCCGCTGCGCGGAGATCCTGGACGCCGTCCCGGCGATCCGGAATGTGTTTGACCCCGCCAACTTCATCCAGTGCGGTCAGGATATTCCGGAGGCCTGGAGCCTGTTGGGAAGCAGGACCTATTATATGCACATCAAGGACGCCCTCCCGAACGGAACAGTCGTGCCCGCCGGAAAGGGCATCGGACACCTTAAAGAGATTTTGAAAAGCTTTTCGGAGGCGGGCGGAAAGGGTGTTTCTCTCGAGCCGCATCTTCAGGTATTCAATGGCCTTGCCGCTCTTGAAAGAGACAAAAAAACCGAGATCCCCGCTTTCGCTTATCCGAGCAGCGACGCCGCCTTTGACGCCGCCGCTTCCGCCCTGTATTCCGTACTTCCCGAATAAAAACAATCAAGGAGGAAAATGATATGGACAAGCTCAGACTCGGCATCATCGGTGTCGGCAACATCGGCACCTGTCACATCGAAAACATCCTCAGGGGGCTCTGTCCCGAGATCGAGCTGGCCGCGGTGGCGGACCGGCGTGAATCCCGCCGCGCATGGGCGCGGGAGCATCTTCCCGGCGTGCCTGTTTTCAGCGAGGGAGAAGAGCTGATCGCCTCCGGGCTTTGTGACGCCGTTCACATCTGCACGCCCCATTATCAGCATCCCGTGCTCGCCGTTTCCGCTTTCAAAGCGGGCCTGCATGTCATGGTGGAAAAGCCGGCCGGCGTATATACCCTGCAGGTGCGTGACATGATGAAGGAGGCCGACCTCCATCCCGACCGCGTGTTCGGCATGATGTTCAATCAGCGCACCAACTGTGTATACAGAAAGCTGAAGGAAATGATCGAAAACGGAGAGCTCGGCGAGCTCAAGCGTGTCTCCTGGCTGATCACAGACTGGTACCGTACCCAGAACTACTATGACAGCGGCGCCTGGCGCGCCACCTGGAGCGGTGAAGGCGGCGGTGTGCTGCTCAACCAGTGTCCCCATCAGCTGGATCTTCTGCAGTGGCTGTGCGGGATGCCGTCCAAGGTACGCGCCTTCTGTCACGAAGGCAAATGGCACGATATCGAGGTGGAGGATGATGTAACAGCCTACCTTGAATACCCGAACGGCGCCACCGGCGTGTTCGTCACCACCACGGGCGATGCTCCGGGAACCAACCGCCTCGAGATCACCGGTACGCTCGGAAAGGTCATTGCGGAGGGTCAGAAGCTTATTTTCAGTAGGCTCAGTGTAAACGAGCGCGAATGGTGCGCCACCTGTCCCGAGGGCTTCAAAAAGCCCGATGCCGAAACCATTGAGGTGGAAACGGACGGAAAGAACGAGCAGCACCCCGCCGTGTTCAACGCGTTCGCGGATGCCGTTCTGCACGGAGGCTCCCTTGTGGCCGACGGCCGGGAGGGGATCAACGGGCTTATGCTCTCCAACGCGATGCATCTCTCCTCCTGGCTGGGACGCGAGGTCGAGCTGCCGATAGACGAGGCGCTCTTCCGGGATATGCTTTTTGAGCGCGGAAGGGCCTCCCGGCGCAAGGAGGAAACGGATATCACCTTCTCCACCGAGGGCACCTACTGAAGCTGAAAGCCCGCACAACACGATAAAGACCGGGAGCGCCTATGAATAACGAGCAGTATCTTCAACTGAAGCATGTGATCGACGCGCTGGCGGCCGATCTGTACCATCCTCTGGGCGAGATCCGCCTCAGCGGCTTCACTGCCGAAAAGGATCTGTCGCCGGAGGAAGCCGCCCTGCTCCCCCGCGTTCCCTACCCCGAGGGAACGCGCTGGGGCTCGGCAGGCGATTATGCCTGGATGTTTTCCCAGTTCGTGCTTCCCGCCTCCGCGCAGGGAGAGCGGATCGTGATGGACCTGGATCCGGGCGGAGAGGCGACCCTGTTCGTGGACGGTCTCCCCTTCGGCACCCGGCGCGGCGACCGTCTCAGCCATCCGCATCACTATATCGTGGATCAGACTGTGCGCATACGCGCGCAGGCCGGAGACACGGTGCACCTCGCGATGGAGGTATACGGCGGAACAGCCCTTCCGGATGATTCGGGGCTTCCCGTTTTTCCGGAAAACGGCGTAAGCTGCACCTGCACCGGCACCGCCGTGACCGGCCGCAGCACCTTCGGCCTCTGGAACGAGGAGGCCTATCAGCTCTGGCTCGATCTGGATATGCTGAAGGACATATATGACTTTCTCGGCGATAATGACTGCTTCAAAGAAAAAATCTCGCTCCTCACCGGAAAAATGCTTGATGAGCTTGACCTGGAGGTGCCCCTTGCACAGCGGCGGAAAGCCTGCCTTCGCGCGCGGGAGATCATTTCGCCCCTGATGCAGGCGCATAACGGCACCTTCGCGCCGTCGATGGCGGTCATCGGCAATTCACACCTGGATTACGCGTGGCTGTGGACCGAGGATGAGACCCGCCGGAAGACCGCGCGCACCTTTGCGGCCCAGCTGCGTCTGCTTGAGGAATATCCCGAATCGGTCTTTCTGCAAAGCCAGTGCGCCGAATATGAGCTGTGCAGGAAATACTATCCCGCGCTGTTTGAAAAGGTGCTGGCGGCCATTCGAAGCGGACGCTGGATCGCGGACGGCGGGATGTGGGTGGAGCCGGATACCAATCTGGCGGGCGGCGAAGCACTCGTGCGCCAGTTCCTTTACGGAAAGAAGTACTTCCGCGAGGTGCTGGGGACCGAGAGCAGGGTGGCCTGGCTTCCCGACACCTTCGGCTATTCCGCCGCGCTGCCCCAGATCATACGCAAATTCAACATGGAGGGGCTTACGACTCAGAAGATCTTCTGGAGCTATAACGATTCGGAGCCCTTCCCGCATCACGCTTTTTGCTGGAAGGGGCTTGACGGCTCCCGGATCACCTGTTTTCTCCACATGTTCTATGAAACGCGGGTGGACGCGGCCACGCTCCATACCCGCTGGAACGCCCGGATCGACAGAGACGGATCCGGTGATTTCTTCCTTCCCTTCGGATACGGTGACGGCGGCGGCGGCCCCACCCGTGATGATATGGAGCAGATCCGCCGGCAAAAGGACCTGCAGGGCTGCCCCCGGCTCTATTGGGAAAGCCCCTGCGAATACCTGAAAAAGCGCAGCGCGGACAGGCTGCCCGTATACCGCGGAGAGCTGTATTTCCCCTGCCACCGGGGCACCTATACCACACAGAGCGCGATCAAAAAGCTCAACCGCTCCGCCGAAGACGCCATGCGGTCGTGGGAGATGCTGGCAGCCTTCGCGGCCTTTGCCGGAAAAGCTCCCTACCCTGCAGAGGCGCTTGAGCAGGCGTGGAAAACGCTGCTCACCAACCAGTTTCATGACATCCTTCCCGGTTCCGCGATCGCTCCCGTATACGAAAAAGCCCGCGGACAGCTTTCGGAGCTGATCGATACAGCCGTCAGAGGGGCTGAGGCCGCGCTTTCGGCGTTTGACACCGGCGAAAGCGGCATCACTGTTTTCAACCCCGCCACGCATTCACGCGAGTGTGTATTCACGCGGAACGGAGACACCGCGCGTGCCTGTGTGCCTCCCCTCACGGCGGCAGCCTGTACCGGAAAGCCGGAGTACGCGGAGCCCGCGTCTCTGACCGAATCAGAACAGGGATACCTTTTTGAAAACAGCAGGCTCCGCGCGCTTGTCAGCAGGAACGGTGAGCTGATCTCCTTTGTGCTCCGGCAGGACGGGCAGGAGCGCGTGCACGGCGTTTCCAACCGTTTCCGTCTTTACAGGGATCTGCCCCGCAGATATGACGCGTGGGATATCGACAGCCAGACCCTTGACCGGGAATTGAACGAAGAAAGAAGCTGTGAAGCCATCGTGACCGCGGTCTCCGGCGCGCGTGCAGCGGTGCGCTTCATCACCCGGCTTTCCTCCTCCGTGATCGAACAGACGGTATCTCTGGACGCGGACGGCAGCCGTCTCGACTTTGATACCCGGGTGGACTGGCACGAGCAGCACCGGCTTCTCAAGGTCAGCTTTGATACGGGCATCGACGCGGAAACCGCGTCGCATCAGATCCAGTTCGGGTTTATCGACCGTCCCGCTCACCGTTCCCGCCGGTATGACGCCGACCGTTTCGAGGTATGCAATCATGCCTACACCGCCCTGTATGATTCAACACACGGAGCAGCCGTTCTGAACGACTGCAAATACGGCGTGAGCGCCGAGGACGGAGTGATCTCTCTGTCCCTTCTGCGCGCCCCCACCTATCCGGACGCGAACGCGGACCGCGGTATAAACAGCTTCCGCTATTCCTATTACTGCTGGAACGGCTCTTTCCGTGAAAGCGGCATCCTTGAGCAGACGGAGGCGCTGAATATCAGGCCCGTCACCGTTTCAGGCGCCTGTGTGCTTCCCGGAGCGCTGACCGTTTCCTCCCCCGATATCACATTAGAAAGCGTAAAGCTTGCGGAGGACGGCTCGGGTGATATGATCGTGCGCCTGTGTGAAAGCATGCGCGGCACGGTCACCGCGAAGGTCTCCCTCCCGTTCTGTTGTGCCGGGGCATGGGAGTGCGACCTTGAAGAAAACAAAAAGACAGAGCTTCGGTGCGAACACGGCACGGTCGATTGCTCCTTTACCCCCTTTGAGATCAAGACCCTCCGTTTCGGCAGGGCGTAACGACCCCACAGAAACGGGTATCAAAAAGAAGCCGCCGCAGAATTCTTGCTTCTGCAGCGGCTTCTTTTTGCCGTCCGGCGGAAAAGAGGTTTCACCGGTTCAGTTCCTTCATCGTTTCAAGCAGCGCTTTCACATTGATCGGCTTTGCCACATGCGCGTTCATTCCGCTCGCGAGGGATTTCTGCACATCCTCCTCAAAGGCATTGGCCGAAAGGGCGATGATCGTCACCTTATCACCGCCGGGCAATGCGCGTATGGCCCTTGTTGCCTGATATCCGTCCATGACCGGCATCTGGATATCCATCAAAACAAAGTCATAATAGGCGGTGCCCTTTGCGGCGATGTCCTTCACCGCGAATTCGCCGTCCTCGGCGGTCTCAACGGCCAGCCCGGCATCTTCAAGGATCTCGGTCGCGATCTCACGGTTCATTTCATTGTCTTCAACAAGAAGCACTCTCTTTTTATCAAATGTAAACTCACCGGCCGCAAGATCAAGCGGCCTGTTTTCTTCTTCAAATTTTCGTATCGCTTCGTCATCCATGATCCGGAAAGCCACTTCCAAAGCAAACACGGAGCCTTCCCCGGTTTTGCTTTTTACGCTGATCGTTCCGCCGGCAAGATCCACGATCTTTTTCACGATGGAAAGGCCGAGGCCGGCTCCCTCCTGTCTGGAAACGGTAGAGGTTTTTTCTCTTGAAAACGCTTCAAACAGGTGTTTTTGGAATTCCTCACTCATTCCGATGCCGGTATCCGCCACCTCAAAGCGGAACAGCGCCTTCCCGTCATCAGTATAGCCGGGCTGATGCACATTGAACCGCACCTTGCCGCCCGCGTTCGTATACTTGATCGCGTTTGAGATCAGGTTGATAATGACCTCATTCCAGTGCAGCTCATCCGCGTATATGTACGGCGTACCGATCTCATCGATCTTTACGGAAAAGTCAATGCTTTTCGGGATGGCAAGCGTTTCGCTCATCTGGGCGATGCCGCTGATCAGCTTACGGATATCCACCGGGCTGTCGATCAGCTCCAGCGTTCCGGATTCGATCCGGCTCATTTCAAGAATATCGTTGATAAGGTTCAGCAGATGCCCGCCGGCGACCCGGATCTTGGACAGGCTGTCATCCACCCTGTCCGGATCACCGCGGTGCTTTACGGCGATATCCGTATAGCCGAGGATGGCGTTCATGGGTGTACGGATATCGTGAGACATATTGAACAGGAAACTGGTCTTCGCCTCGCTAGCAACTCTCGCGTCCTCCAGCGCCTTTTCCAGCGCTTTCTTTACCTTCAGTTCCTTTTTGACCATCGGGTCCACATTGCGGAAGCCGAAGATCATCATGCTGCCCGATGAATTACCCGAAACACGGCCGCAGCAGAGCTGGTAATAATTCTGCTCGCCGTTCTCCACTCGCTGATAATTGAACTCGGAAATGTTCTCCGTGCTGATGACGGTATCCAGATGCCCGGGATCCGTCCACTCAAGAAAAGCTTCCCGGTCTTTTTCACAGACCTGCGTCGCGGCATATTCGCGCATAAAGGGGATATATTCCGGGATCTCAAGCGCAAGCTGCTGAACGGAAAGCGTCTGCTTCATATCGGATGTACGGAACACCTGCAGAGAGCCGTTCTTCAGATCGGCAAGGTACAGCGGCCCGTACTCCAGGCTGAGTGTGGAAATAACGCCGGCGGAGAGCAGCTCCTTCTCGCGGGCGCTGCGCAGTTCCGCCTCGGCCTTCAGCTCATGCACCCTGGTCTCGATATTCCGGGCCAGTACCGTGTGCACCAGCACGCACGCGATGCAGAAGCCGGCGGAATTCGCGGGCGCGTCGGGATACAGCATCTGGAACACATCGAAAAAGACCGGTGTAAGGGACACCCACAGGAAAGAACGGAGCGTCCTGCGCGTCGCTTCAGACCTTGTGCGGAAGTAACCGAACGCGGAAATGACTGCCACCAGGATATAAACGGAAAACTGGAGATAAAACAGGATCTTGCGTTCGGGCGTGCTTTGATAATTGCCCGTCTCATCCACATAGAACATAAAGCGCCTGCTGAAGTTGATGATGATCATCACAAGCTCCGTGGCAAGCAGCACTCCGTTGTAGCCGAGCCATACCTTCGGATGGCGGATCACACCGCGCAGCGCGCGGCAGAAATACATCGTCCACACCAGCGGCGCAAGCGCCGAGCTGATATGGAATACCGACGATGATACCATGAGCGCGGCATCATTTGCGATGATACCGGATGCCAGCACTCCCCATACGCCGTCCTGAACGCAATAGAAAAGGATAAAGATGAACAGCGGCAGATGGGGCCGCTCATCATCGTCATCATGACGGGTCATGCTGTACAGATACAGTATAAGAACGATCCCCGCCGCGATAAAAGCCATAACGGCATACAGCGGATGCACATTCCGGTTCATCATGTTTCCCATCGGAACACCTCTCAGGCAGAATAAACGGGTCAAAACGGTCATTGACGCCCTGCAGACAAAGACGGTCATTTGCTTTCCGGAAGCCGCCGCACCCGCGGGATCTACGGCATATCCATCCGTCCATCAGCGGATAACGGGAAGGGCAAATACTTCCTCGGCTGTTCCATGCGCTCCGGCAGCGTTTTCAGCCTATCTTCATTTTCGCTGTTTCGTCTTTGAAGAACGACATGTCCGTTTACTTTTCCACACTATCATTATACCATATCCGGGCTGTCTGGGCTATCTTTTTTTTCGGTACTTTCTTAAGATTTTACCATCTCCTTCCGGGTTCCGCAGCCTGTACTGTTTGACATTTCCTTTCAGTCACTGGTATAATCCCGTATGCGGCAGATCCGGCAACGCGATCCGCCGGAAGGAGCAGATGATTATGGTCATATCCTTTGAAGAGCTCATGCGCCGCCAAATGGCGTATTTCCGCATTCCCGGCATCACAGCGGCGATGGTTCACGGCAGTGAAACGAAATATTATTCCTTCGGCGTGAAGAACGCGGAGGCGGGCGATGATCCGCAAAACCGGGTGGATCCCCAAACGCTGTTCACCCTGGCCTCGGTATCCAAATCCTTCAACGCCGCCCTGATCGCCCGTCTGGTGGATGAAGGCATTCTGGACTGGGACAGCCCGGTGCGCACATGGGTGCCCGAAATGCGTATGGCGGATCCGGAGGCGGACAGGCATATGTGCCTCCGCGATATGCTTTGCCACCGAACGGGCCTTGCAAACCATGACGCCATATGGCCCTCCGAGGAAGGCCATGCCCGGATGGCGGCCGGCCTGCGCGCGCTAGAGCCCGATCAGGATTTTCGCAGCCGCTATCAGTACAACAATACGATCTATGTCATGGCCGGCTTCGTGGCGGAAGCGGCGACCGGGAAAACATGGCATCAATTGCTGCGGGAATACATCCTTGAGCCTCTGGGGATGAAGCGAACCTGCTCACATCTTGAGGATATGGTCGCCTCGGGCAATTTTGCCGAGCCGCACAAGTTCCGGTACGGACAGGTGAGGCGGGTGGAACGCTGGCCCATGGATGAGGCTGCCGCGGCGGCAGGGGTCAACAGCTGCGCGGAGGACATGGCGCGCTGGCTGCGCTTCCATCTGCACGGGGGTGTCAACGATGAAGGCGTGCGCCTGATCTCGGAAAAGAATTTCAGGGAAATGCACACGGGGCAGATATTCATTCCGGCGGAAAATCCATCCCCGGATGAGCCGCTCCTGAACACATACGCCTTCGGCTGGCGGCAGGGCACCTACCGCGGCAGGCGCTGCTGGATGCATACAGGGCATATCGAAGGCTATCTCACCATCCAGGCGCTGCTGCCGGATGAGGATATCGGCATTTTCATCTCCATGAACATCCATGACGGCTGCAGCGAAGTCCATCGCCGCGGGGTATACGCCCTGCTGGATTCCATACTGGGCTATGAGAAGGACCGGACAGATCATATGCGCCGCGGCGAACACTGCAAAGACTATCTCTACACGGAAAACCATCTGGACAGCATGCCTCTGGCGTGCTTCCCCTGTGACCGCGTTTTCCGCCCGGAACAGCTTGCGGGGACTTATATCCATGACGGCTACGGAACAATGCGCATTCTGGAAAGGGGCGGACGGCTGCTGGTATGCTATCACTTCCGGCAGGACGAGCTCATCCATCTGCGCGGCTCCACCTGGTACGCGGAGGGCTTTCTTGAGGATACCCGGTGCGTGCGCATGCCCTTTGAATTCATCCCGGACAGCTCCGGAGAAAGGATCGCCGCGCTGCGGATCCCGCTTGAAAGAACGGTGGCGCCGATCCTTTTTGAAAGGCTCCCGAACGGCTGAATACCATTTCACCCGTCACACTTTCCGGTACAAACAAACGGGCAGTGAAGAAGTTTTCATACGCTTCTTCACTGCCCGCTGCTTTGGGGAGACCGCTATGCGCTCTCCCCCGTATATATGATCCTGATGCCGCCCGGTCAGACACCGGTCCCCAGCAGACCCAGCTCCTCCGCGTGCTTCTTCATGCCGGCGATGCAGATCGCGGCAACATCCTTCACTTCCATCCCCAGCATCTCACAGCCGCCGCGGATCAGCGCGCGGTCGCATTTCGCGGCAAAGGACTTATCCTTGAACTTCTTCATGAAGCTGCCCGCCTCCAGATCCGTGATCCCGGCCGGACGCATACGGGCGCAGGCCTGTATGATACCGGTAAGCTCATCCACGGTATAAAGGCATTTTTCCATATCATTTTCCGGCTTGATATCCGTGCACGAGCCGTAGCCGTGCGCCATGATCGCGCGCACGTCCTCCGCGTCCACGCCCCCGGCAAGCAGCTCCTTTTCTGTATGCTGAAGATGCTCCTCGGGATACTGCTCATAGTCATAATCGTGCAGATAGCCGACGGCGGCCCAGTGTTCACTGTCCGCGCCGAAATGCTCTGCCATGGCGGACATCGCAGCCGATACGCTCACCGCGTGGCGGATCAGGTGTTCCTCTTTGGTGGTGGACGCGATCAGCGCCTTTGCTTTTTCCATTGTCAGCATAGTACCGCTCCCTTCAGGATCACGGCCGCCCGCCGTGACCTTCATCCGTAAAAGTATTCCTCTTTACCCGCTTTGAACCCCGTGTATAAAAACGCAGCGTGACTCACATGGAGCACGCTGCATTTTTTGCTTACTGCACGCCGTAGCGCTTCTTGAAGCGATCTACGCGGCCGCCGCTGTCCACCAGTTTCTGCTTGCCGGTGAAGAAGGGGTGACACTTGGAGCAAATTTCGACCTTCAGTTCGCCCTTGATGGAGCCGGTCTCAAACGTTTCACCGCATACGCAGCGAACGATGCATTTGCCGTACTTGGGATGGATCTTTTCCTTCATGCCTGATTTCACCTCTTTTACCTTATGGTAACGGATTCATAGATGGCTGCTATGAGCCGCGACAGAAATTATAACATCCCGCCGGAAAAATTGCAAGCGGTTTTTTATCATTTTTATATTTCTCCGGCTGAGGCACCGGTACCTGTCTGAACAGCAGCCGCGGCTGTTTGCCGAAGGGTGTATGTAAAATGCAGTATCATTCATCGGCTTTGTCTGTCTCCTGCGCGGATCATGAATGTATATCCCGATACTTTTCTTCAATCGAAGCTGTTTTCCCCCGAATTTCATCCGCGATCTGCCGACAGCGCTTTGCAGAAAGCCCTGCCGATTTACCCACGGCAGGCAATTCCTTCGATCCGGGATCTTTGCCATTGCCATTCACGGTTGTTGTTTGTTCGCCATAATAGGTCGTGCTCCGGGTCAGATCATATGCCGGAGACGGATGCCGGCAATCATGCTCAGCATCACTGAGTTGTTCCTGCGACAGACCGCGGCGCTTTCTGATGCCG
The DNA here is from genome assembly GCA_937886445.1 of uncultured Clostridia bacterium. Taxonomy (GTDB): domain Bacteria; phylum Bacillota; class Clostridia; order Christensenellales; family Aristaeellaceae; genus ZC3RG03. Next base: position 13,228 of record CALGBY010000040.1, read on the forward strand.
GCCAGTCACTTTGCCAAAGCAAGGTCGATTTCCTCCGGCGTTTCCCGAATAAATGCCATAACGCCTCCTGTAACGGATAACATATTATCTGTTTTGCTTATATTATCGCGATTTGTATCATATATTATCCATTCATATTGTGGCACAGTCATCAGGTATTTGCAATGCGCGCGCAAAGGGAAATCAAAAAAACCTGCCTGCAGACACAAACTTCTTATCGATTTGCGGTAACATTCCCCCGGTATGATCTGCTTTACATTAACATACGGTTTTGCTATACTATGTATACAGCAGGGAGACAGCAGTTTGTCGATCACGGCGTCCGAATTAACGGCCTCAGCAGGTACTTCCCTTTTCCGCAAAGGCAGATATCATCATCGCTCAATACGGAAAAACTGCTGCCGGATCGACAGACCCGTCATCATTTTCCGGTAGCCATTCCGCTGCCCGTATCGTATATAATACAGACGGGAGCAAAGAAGGCAACAGCCGGGATGCCGGAAATATGCTGAAGGATGAGCTCCCGGAGCAGCGTGGACATCCCCTTTATCACACATGATCATCAGGCAGAAAAAATAACAGGAGGCAAACAAAATGGCAGAAGAAAAGCGCGTACTGCACCCGGAGGAATTAGCCGCGGTCACCGGCGGAGACGGAGAAAAAACATGCCCGAACAGCAAGAACTATCCCACCAAATCATGCAGAAGTCTCGATTGCCCGTATCGCAGCGGAAATAAATGCACGCTTTACAATTCGGAAATTCCCGGCGACCGCCCAAGGCCGATCGTGATCTGACAGGGAACCGGATCAAGGCAATGTGAATGACCGCCGGTTTTGCGTGTTTCTCAGAATCAGACAGCTTCCGGCAAAGCTCCTCCGAGGGGCTTTGCCGGAAGCGTTTTTTATCAGCCGGCATCCGAAAAGGAACGCGCTCTGAGCCATGCTCTTCATCCTTTCCGAATACCGGATCTTCATCTCTTACCGAAAAGCCCGGCAAAAATATGGAATTTGGACGATCCCGGCGCGATTCGAACGCGCGGCCTTCCGCTTAGGAGGTAAAAAAAGCCACTTTTCTCTGTGTTCCTCTGAGGCCTTCTAAGTGCCGAAAAGCCCGAAAAATCGGGCTTTTCTAAC